>CAZFHT010000030.1:0-19138 GCA_964518785.1 uncultured Eubacterium sp. | reverse complement strand
CTATGTCAAAATTTCCTCTGGCAAAATATTCTCCCAGAGAAACCTTGCCGGAGATATCATACAGATATTCCTTTTTTCCGTTAATCCGCCGAACCTCCACCGGAAGAAATCCTCGAATTCCCTGATAAGAAAAGATTTTGTCACTGTAGCTTTCTCCCTCCCCGCCCGCTATTTTCAAATAATTTCCTGTGCCCTCCTGCACCACTTCTCCACTCATCCGAATCACCCTCTCCTACTCCTTCACTACGGAGGCGTCCCACATATAATCCGCCGGAACAACCGTCTCCCGCTTTGTCTCATAAACTTTTTCTTTCTTGCCACCCAGCAAAATATTTCTTATAAGTCCCCATGTATCCGGCAGCGTATAACTTACCCGCACCCTTCGGCAGTTTAACATCCGGGTATTTTTCACACTCCTTACCGAGATAAAAAACATCTGGTCCTCCAGCCTGCTTTTTAACTGCCCCGTCCATTCTGTGGCACTGACGCCCCCGGAATCCGCCACCCAGAGGGCAGTCTGCTCATTCGTAAAGGACGACAGCACAACCCGGTCATGCACGTAAAGTCCGCATAAAATAATCGCCATCAGAATCCAGACGCAAATGCTCATCACAAACGCAGCCTCTACTGTATAAGAACCCTTCACCATCATAACAGCACCACCAATCCAAATGCCACTGTGGTAAATGGGATAAATGCCATCTCATATTTTTTCCCCACATGGCAGAAAACAAGTAAAACCAAAGCTGTAAGGGACGCCAGAAAAAGACTGATTACCAGCACTGCAAGATTATCAGCAAGTCCCAGACACAGCCCGGTCACCAGATACACCAGAGCGTCTCCGTCTCCCACACCGCCCCGGCTCAGCTTTCCCACTGCTAAGAGAAACAAAGCAACCGCCACGCCCGGCAGCCAGCTTGTCAACGAATTTCTCTCCACAAGCTGCAGCCCCGTCACTGCGATTCCACATAAAATCCCCGGTATCATGGGAATTTCTTTTTTTCTGATATCCCACACTGACATAAGGAGTAAATACACCCCTACAAGCACAAATTTCCACTGATTCATTCGTTCTCCTTCCCACACTTGCTGCAAGGTGTCCGTTTCCCCACCTCCGACAGCCGTATTTTTTCCACATTTCTTTTAATTCCGCTGCAAGACCTGCTGCTGTGATAACGGTCTCCATAATTCGTAATCCACACCTTCGTCCCCGCAGCCAGCTCTTTTTCCTTCACACATCGTTCGCAGGGTTTGTACTTTCCCCCGCCTTCATTCCGAAGGGCGGACACATCCTCGTACTTCATCTGGGATATGCTTAATTTAAGATACGTACAATTTTCATCCTCATGATAAACACGCCCGGTCTCGGCAACGTAGACAAAATGGTCGTCTTCCTTGTCTGACTCCCTTGACTCAACTCCGGTAAAGGCTCTTGTATGTATGCGTTGGCGAAAATGCCATGTGCCGATTCCGAAAATCCGAAAAGGCGTCTTTACCCGGTATCTGACAACCAAATCAATTTCATCATTTTCCTCTAAAAATTTGGAGTCTGACAAATCAAGAGAAAGAATGTTCTCTCCCAGATACGCTGACAGCTTTGCCTGATAATAAAGGACATTTTTCATCCCCTCACTTTCACTGGCGCCGTATTCTGCCGATGCCTCACGGACAGTTCTTGTCATTGCCCACTGTACCTCATCCTGACACTGTATCATCAATCCCAGATAAGCAATCAGCAGCATGGCAAAGAGAAACACCGGAAGAACCAGTGACGCCTCCACTGTCAGTGAACCTTTGCGGCGGCTCAAGACGGGAAAGGGTATCCTATCCGTAACTATTTGGTTTAAGTTTTGTAGTAATGATAACGTAGCAATTAATTGAATGTTATTTACTTTTGACGGCATTTATAGATTGGTCCTCCTTCTTTCTTTTATTTTTTTAATAGAATACCCTTTCCCGTCTCGATTTGCGGAATTTATTGATGTTTGTATCAATCCGTTGTATCCGCACAAAAGAACGTTTTCTCCCAATATCGTTTATTACAAATATCCTCTCTCGCTTTCACATGTAAATGTAAATTTCTGAATATTTCTCCCCAGCATTTTTTCAATGGCAGACATACGGAAAAATCTTGACGGAAAGCCATACGCTGCGGAAACCTTGACAGAGAAAACACAAGAGCCAAAGTCAAATTTCCCATAGCCGTTTTTCACCATGTCCCACTGTATCAAATCCATGATTCGATACCGCCTTGTACTTTGTTTTGTCATCGCCAGAAACAACATGAGATAGTCTTTGTATCCAAAGGACTTGGAAGTTTCTATTTTAAATTTTTTCGCCCTTGCAGTGATGGCAGTACCCGAAATTTGGAAAATCTGCGAGAATCCGGTCTTAATTCCGGACGAACTCTTCACAATGGGTACGTCTCTACCTTGCAGCAGCCCCGCCACATCCACAAGCCCCTCCACCAGTGACCAGACAATGAGAATCATTGTCTGCGTCAGCCGAATCAGCGGCTCCATCCCGGTGAATCCCACAATCGCCGCCGCTGCCGCATACGCCTCTGCTTTTTTTCCCGAATCCTTATAAATCGCTGCAAAATTCACAACCGTCCGCATGATTAAAATCCGGTTCAAAACCGCCTCCAGATTTTCCCGGTCTGAAGATTTTCCGGCTGCTGCATACTCCCATTGATAGGACAATGCTCTTTTCCATCCCGATAACTCATTCCGGTAACTGGAAAACTGGTTTTGTATGTAGGAATCCAGTGAAAATTCGTCCATTCCGTACCCGGCAACATCTCCAAAAACACCGGAAAACGATACTTTTTCATCTTTCAAATCCGTCACCTTTTTTCCGTAATCTTCTGCCACCTCCTGCTCGTTATACAAGGCAGCATAGTTATCCCCCTGACTTACCGATTTCTTTGACAGTTTTGACTTGTCCTCGCAGACAAGATTTAGTATGCCATCACTCCATACGGCCGAAAGAGTATCTAATGGATTTTCCCCGCCTCCGGCATTTCCGACTCCGGTGTAATCAAAAACAATGGAGGTAGTATCGTAATCTTTCCAAAGACTTTTTAATTCTTCTTTGTCGTCCTCCGTCATCTCCTTATTCAAAAGCGTTTCGGACTGTGCTAAAATCTTTTTGTTTCCCTCCAGTACGGAAAGGCTGTCAATGAATGTTCCGATTCGTGCATTATGGTCGGAAAATTCACTTTCTTTCCCGGAAATTTTGTTATAAGCAGAACGGAGTTTCTCACCTTGGCTGATTGCTTTTTCTGTGATTTTTAAAACACTGCTCACATTTTTCTTAAACTCACTTTGGTTCATTTCGTCCCAGTTCACAGGTGTATCATCCAGCCGCTTTTTCATTTTCTTCCAGACAAGACTTTCCGTAATGCCAAAATCCTGTCCTTTCTTCTCATTGACAACAAACATCTTCACAAACTGTTTGGCACAGGAAACCTTACCTTTGGAGGAAACAGATATGCCGTCAATCAGTTTCATCAGTTCGATTAGCTGTTCGTCCAGTTCTGCCTCCTCTTTCTGTTCTTCTACACTGTCCTCAAGCTCCTTTGCCGTCTGTTCTCCAGTAGAAACATCTTCAGATTTCTTTAAAAATTTGTTAAGTTGTTTCTTCGTCAGACTTCGTGCCATATACTGTACGATTTCCTCCTGCAGGGGAGCCGCCTCCCGATCCCCCACATAGGTCTTTTCCGTCACCTCCAACTGACGCAGTTCTCCGGTGAGAAAGTCCATGTCACCCTTTGCAGCAGCCTCGAAGGTATCTCCGATATACCCGGCAATCACCTTTTCATATGCCGTTCCACTGCTCTCTAAAAAGAACAAACCATAGTTGTCATAGAGAGGACGATTGTACTCGGTCAGAAGTCCTTCCACCGCTGTCCGGGTTGTCCGAGCAGCATGATTGGCACACACTGTATATCTGGCAGTCTCTAACAGTGTCCCCAGCAGTGCCACAATCAAAATTCCCGTCAAGGAAAGAAACACCGTTATACTGCCCTTTCTCCTACCCAATAATACTGCTGCTGTCTGTCGTAAACTGCTTAAACGCCTTTGTCACCACTGCGGTAATTTTTGTTTTAAAAACTAAAACAAGGGCAATCAGTATTACCAGAATCAAAATAATTTCCACTACCCCTACAGCATCCTCTTCCTGAAAAAATAATTTTAAATTTCCCATATAAATCTCTCCTTACATTGTCATAAATGCGGGAATCATAATAATTCCCATTACCAGTCCCAACATTATCATCATAGGAAAAAGCAGCTTTGTTCCGGCAGTTTCTCCCTGACGCAGTGCCATTTCCTTTCTCTGTTCAAGAGCCTCCATCGACTCCTGCTCTAAAATATCGATAATTCCCTCCGAGCCTTTTTTCAAATTCTGTGCCACAATAGAGGAAAACCTCAGATAAGGCTGTAAACGACATCTTTTCCCAAAGTCCTCCATTGCCTTTCCTTCGGATTTTCCATCCCGTATTTCCTGAATCATAATGCATAATTCCTCGTAGGCATACCGCACTTCACCGCCATTTCCCGTATTTCTTTCGTACTCTGCCGTCAGCCGTTCTATCGTCGCCCGCAAAGTCAGTCCGGCACTGAGGAGCAGCATAACCTTGTTGACGATTCCCGGATGGTCCAGCAGCATTTGTTCCTCTCGTTTCTTTATCTGCTTTTTCTGGTTTTCCCGCCACATAAGTGGTATCAGCAGGCAGACAAACACCGCCGCATACACTGGCAGATAGCTTTTCTCCTCCTCCACCGGTTCATAGGTCAGTGTCACATTCCCTACCTTCTCCGGAAGTTCCACTACTTGAGATTCCTTCTGCTGTTTCAACGAATCCTTGACCGCTTGTTTCGTCTCTTTTATCTCCTGTTGTTCTTTGGATAACTCCACCGAATCAAGATGTCCTGCAAAGTAAAACGTCTTTTTCCAGTTTCGGCAGCTCGCCTCCAGCATAATGTCCGTATCGACACCTTCTTCCGGAATCTTCCCTTGACGCAGCTTGCCGGACTCTTTTATGTAATCCTCATCCCATGTCCATGTCAGCTCCACCTCGGTATCCGGCACCTCCGTCACAAAACAAAGGGGCTTTGTAATATGCTCCAAAGACTCATTCTCGCCGGGGAGTGTTTTTTCCACATAGGCTTTCACCTTTTTGTCTAACTGCTCCTTTTCCTCCTCCGAAAACTGTCGCTGCTTTACCGTCACCTTCATTTGCTCCTGCCACTGCTCATCCCCATCATCTCCCTTCACTGTCATTTCCACAGAGGAATCCTCCTCTTGTCTTGTGATGTATTTTTTTTCCGATAAAAGCGAGTCCCCCGATGTTTGCAACAGGCACCCAAGCCATAAAAGGAAGATTCCCAGAATCACAAGTGCAATCATCCCCAGTCTTTTTTTCCAGATTTGCCACAAAATAACTTCTTTGTCTTCTCTCGGATAAAGAATTTTAACAGCATCCGCTGTGGCAGTATCTTTTCTGCAAATCTCCTTTATTTTTTTCAGGACTTTTTTCTTCATTCTCCGTTCCCCCTCTCCTTATCCCTGAATACTCATAATCTTACGGCTCCAAAAAACAGACACCACATATACTGCCAGTGCAAATGTCATAAATGCCCTTCCCATCACCCCCTCATACAATGGCTGCAAAAACCCCGGCGAAAAAATCTGCAAATAAACAATGATGAAAAGCGGAATTACCATCATGCAGGAGGATTCCATCTTTTTTCCAGCAATCATCGTCTGAATTTCCCGCTGAACCTCCACCTTTTCCCCAATATTGTCTGCTGTCCGTTTCATAACCTTCACAAGATTTCCGCCGCTTCTTCTGGCTGTCGCATAAATTTGTGAAAACGTAATGATGTCCTCAACCCCGCTTCTCCTTCCTAAATCCATAAACAGTTCATCCAACGGCTGCCGTAACGTCAGCTTTTGCAAAATATCCTTTAATTCCCTCAGCATAGGAGTGTCCTTCTCATACATAAGCTGCAAATCACGATATGCCTCCCGCACTGCGTTGTCCATGGAATATCCCGCCACCAGTGCCGACACAAAACTGTCCATGGCATCTTTAAATTCCAGTGTCAACTGCCACTGGTCCCTCTTTGCCTGTTCTTTTTTTTCGTACCGGATAAACAGAAAGCCGCCCGCCAGCGAAAGAATCAGACAAATCGGAACATTCCAGTAAAACAGGTACAGAACGAAAAAACTTCCCGCCATTCCCATCAGTCCATAGCGGATATATTCTCCCTTTGAGAATTGGTGATGTCGGTAATCTGTCATATCTTCACCCCGGCTCTCCGGCACTTACCTACCGCCCTCAATGTCTCTCCCGTCGCCCTCAGCCGTCCGACCACTTTTCCATCCTTTTCTCCCTCCTCTTGAAAAACAAAAAGGGGATATAGAGCAATCTTCCCATTCTCCACCTTTCCCACCTCGGTAATTTCCAAAACCTTTCTCGATTTATCCCGAAGTCTTCCAAGGTGGACAATCAGGTCAATGCCGGACGCAATCTGCTGACGTATCGCCTCCAGCGGAATATCCAAGCCCATCAGCACCAGCGTCTCCATCCGGTTCAGCATATCCTCCGGACTGTTGGCATGTCCGGTAGAGAGACTTCCGTCATGCCCGGTGTTCATGGCACTAAGCAGATCAATGGCGGCAGAATCACGAATTTCCCCGACAATGATTCGGTCCGGTCTCATTCGTAAGGCACTTTTCACCAAGTCCCGGATTGTCACCTGATTTTTCCCTTCAACATTGGCATTTCGTGCCTCTAGTCTCACAAGATTATCCACATTCTGAATTTGCAGCTCTGCCGAATCTTCAATCGTAATTACCCTCTCCCGATGAGGAATAAAATTCGACAAAATATTTAAAAATGTTGTCTTTCCGGCACCCGTACCCCCGGATATGAAAATATTATATTTCGCCTCGACCAGCTTTCTCAGAAACGTTTCCGCCTCCTCGGTCACTGCTCCCATCTGTATCAGCTTTTTCATGGTCATCGCCTCTTTGGGAAATTTTCGTATCGTGATAACCGGCCCCTCTATGGCAATGGGCGGTACGACAATATTCACACGAGAACCATCCGACAGCCGGGCGTCCAGAATCGGATTGGACTCGTTGACAATGCGGTTTCCCGACGAGGCAATCTGCTGAGCAATGTCCTCCAATCGGCTCTGGTGTTCAAATTTTAGTCCGGTTTCGGTAATCCTTCCCTGTTTTTCAATGAAAATATGCTCCGGTCCATTCACCATAATCTCCGTAACCTCGTCGTCTTCCAGAATATCCTGCAGCACATCCATTTTTCGAATTGAGTTGAAAATCATATGACGAAGTTTTTTCTTTTCCTCCAGACGTATGTACTCCTGCTGCCCGGCGGTTGTGATATGTCTTTCAATGAGCGTCATTAATTCCTCATCACTGATGTCAATTCCCGCCGGAATCTCCTGTAACACATTTTCCCGCAGATTTTTTCGAAGTTCATCCATCTTCTTCCAATATGCAGACATTTTCCTCTCCCCCTTCCTTTAGTATCTGCTCGACATAGGACATCTTCTGTGAATTCTCAGCTAGTTCCTCTAAATTTCCCTTTTCCAGCTCTCTTTCCCACTCCTTCAGTTCTCCTGATGTCCGTATGATTTGCATTTTTTCCTTCAAATCTCTTTTATTTTCCAGTTCACAGTATCGTTCCAGCACTGCACTGCGAATCTGACCAAAAATCCCCTCCTCCTGTACAATCAGCACACGATTCGCCAACTCCAGAACCTCAAGCGTATGTTCATACAACTGCCCCATCTCCACGACAATGCTGTCATATCCACACTGCTGTAACAACTCCAAAAAACTGCTCCAATCCTCCGGCTTGCAGTCAAGCAAATCCTTAAAATGCGGCATTGGCGGAAGCATCCACCCCTTGCCAAAAGGACAGCGAAGATTCTTCTCCTTTTCCACAAAATCTTTTTGCCCGGAGGAAAATAATAATTCATCCATCCCCACTCTCCCAAAATCCGGTCTGCTCTGTAACTCGCCTTCGTAGAAAACCGGAAACCCGGACAGACAGAGATACAGACAATTTCCCTGATTTCCTAAATACTGGCAAAGCATAACCGAAAACATCGTCGCACCCTCTCCGCCGGGTGCCAGTACACAGTACACGCCGTCCTCGACCACCTCCGTTCTCTTCTCCGGTCCCTGCTTTTCCATCGGCTGTAATTGCAGCTGCCACAGCAGTTCCCGATAAATTTCCTCCGCTTTCTGAAACTGAAAGATTTCTCTTTTCTCCCTATCCTGCTTATTCGCAAGATAAATTACTTTTCTCTGCTCATTTTCCCGTATTCCCCCAAAATCCGTAAGAACAACCAGTTCTTCTCCCTCCGTCACTATCCGGTACTCCACGCTGCTCTTTGTCGTAACCAGTTCCGGATG
The DNA here is from genome assembly GCA_964518785.1 of uncultured Eubacterium sp. Taxonomy (GTDB): domain Bacteria; phylum Bacillota; class Clostridia; order Lachnospirales; family Lachnospiraceae; genus Eubacterium_F. Next base: position 10,678 of record CAZFHT010000030.1, on the reverse strand, counting down.
CAGCCTTGGATTTTTTTTGCCCGCCAAAAAGCGGAGCAGTCGTTTTCCATAGTCCACATCTTTTACATAGAGCAGCAGAATCACGTTCTCCACGCAACCACCACCTTGCTCTTTTGCCTGCACCAAAGAAATCGTGCTAAAACACAACGAGTATTGTCGCCAATGAGATTGCCACAGTAAACGATATAATGCCGCTGTCTCTTTCTTTGGTCTTGTCATAATATACTTGAATTTTTTTCTCCTGCACACAGCAGGTTAAATAATTGAATAAATGCCGAAAACGGCTTTTGAAATTTTTTCTGATGATTATTTTGCCGATTGCCATGGCTGCACCCAGAAATAAGGCAGACGCCATGATTGAACAAAGCAGACGTAATCCGACAAAACTTCCAATCACAGAAAATAATTTGCTGTCCGATGCCCCTAACATACGGCATCGGTAAAAAACATAACATACAATAAAGGGAACGATAATCCCTATGAGCCAGAGCCATAATCCATAGAAACCCTGCACTTCCAAACGCCTGATTAGGCTGATAATAAGAGCAGATAACAACAGTGCATTTGGCACCTTGTATCGTGAAATATCGAATAGTGAGGCAGTCAGGAGAAATAGGAAAAAAATCTCCTTGTATAAAATAGCCACACCTCCTACTCTTGATGTGATACCAACGTTATCACATCTTCCAATCTTTGTCAACCTTTTTTACATTATTTTCTTTTCTCTTTTGCATAGAACGGAAAAATCAGGACTATACTATTGATAAAGAAAGGACGTGTGCTTATATGAGAATAAAAAGAAAAAGTTCGATTCAAGTCGCCAAAGAACAACTGCTAAACGAAATCGAGGCGGTTCAGCAATCACTGGAAACCGCCAACTCAAATTTCGAAAATGTTTCGGACCCGGACCTTATCGACAGCTACATTTATGAGATGAACGCCATCTCCTTTCGCTACCGTTACCTGTTACGACAGATTCGGGCGTTTGAATCCTAAGCCTTTTCAGGGTATTTATGCCTCAAATCCACGATTTCTGCTCACGCCTACGGCGATTGTCTCATTCAGATTTCCTCGCCCATACGTGAGACCGGCGTAGATCTGCTGTGTATTTTCCATAAGCGGCTTTGAATCATCCTGCTTTGCCAGCTCTTGAAAGGATGGCAAAAGTCCTTGCAGCACTTGTAAGGAATGGTCAAAAAGAGAGGAATCTCTCTGGGCAATGCCCTGACATAATTCCTGATAAGCATAAATGTACAACTGACGCAAGTAATGAGAAATGCTGTACTGCATATCCAAACTCCGCATCAATTCCTCCACCATACCCTTTGCCCGGTCAATCTCATGCCGGGCATTTTCTATTTCCTGCTTTTCAAGAAAGGATTTACCCTCTTGGATACTGGCTATGGCAGCCTCGTAAATAACCACCACCAGTTCACTCCGGTTTGCCTGAGAAACCCTTGTGGCAAATCCCTGTAATACGTCTTTATCCATAATTATCACCCTTGCAATAACTGTAAGATTGTCTGCGGCTGATTGTTCGCTTGTGCCAGCATGGAAGTACCTGCCTGAACCAGTACATTATACTGTGTGTAACGTGTCATCTCTTCTGACATATCCACATCCTCAATACGTGAGCAAGCCTCTGTCAGATTATCAGAAGATACATCCAGACTCGAAACCGCAGAGTCTAAGCGGTTCTGATAAGCACCAAGCTTTGCACGAACAGCGGAAATCTGATTGATTGCATCATCAAAGGCACTAATCGCTGATGATGCTCCGGCTAACGTACACACATTTGCATTTTCAATGTTCAATGCTTTTACCGACACAGACGGAATGGATATGTCAATGGTCTGTCCCTCGTTTGCTCCAATCTGAATGGAAACATAGCCGGCATCAAGCATGGTCACTGCCGCATCGGAGCCTGCCACTGCCTTGGACACATCAAAAACCATGTTAAAACCACTTCGGTCAGAAACTTCTACCCTGCCGCCTTGCACAAATACAGTTGCCGTATTGGAAAATCCATCGTTACCGGTAGTATCCAGTGTCACTTTTGCATCCTGTCCGTCAGTTGCGGTAGCACCGTTGATACCAAGTTTATTTGCCAATGCCGCATTGTCCGTTGTTACTTTGATGGACTGGTCAGAGCCATACTGTACGGAGGTGAAAGAGAGTGACTGAGCAGAAGCAAGATCACATTCATCTCCCGCAGCGTCAACCGGCACTACGTCAATATTCATCATTTCGCAATAATCACGAATTGTAGCGTATGCATCCTCATAAGTAGAGCCTGCCGTTATCTCAATCGACTGACCGTTAATCTGTATCGTCCCCGCCTCGTCTTTGGAAACTACATCACTTGGCTGACACTGAAGTGCCGCCGTCGTCATTGTCGCCTGCGTCGCTGCACTGTCAACAGTAAATTTGTAAGTACTAAGGCTCACATCATCACTGGCTGAAATCAGTTTCACGCCTACATTGTTGGATGAAGACTGCCGACAGCATGAGCCATCCAGTATACTCATTGTATTATACTCCGTCTGACTGGAAAGGCGGTCAATTTCATCCAGAAGGGAATCAATCTCCTCCTGAATCGCCTGTTTATCCTCAAGCGTAGTCGTTCCGTCATTTGCCGCCTGCACGGAAAGCTCCCGGCAGCGCTGCAGCATATTCTCAATCTCACTCAAAGAACCCTCAGCAGTCTGGATAAAGGAAATTCCATCGGAGCCGTTCGAGGCAGCTCTCGTCAAACCGCGAATCTGGGAACGCATTTTCTGGGAAATCGCCATGCCTGCTGCGTCATCGGCTGCCTTGTTAATCCGGTAACCGGAGGATAATTTTGTTATACTGTCCGTCAATTTGCTCTGTACCGTATTTAACTTCAAGTTGGCTCTCATAGCCGTTACATTTGCGTTAATCTGCATATTCATCGTCCTTTCCGGTGACATTTATAATAAAACATTTCGCCACCTGGTACAAATCTTTGTTTTTTGCACCTTCAACTTTATCATTAACATCCCGAAGAGAGCGTCGGTTCCCTTGAACCAGATTGTCACTATCCATAGTAAATCCGTTCTCTTCCAAATCCTTTTCAAATCTCTCAAGAATTTGTCCGCAGGCATCCAACTGATCCCCTCGCTCTGCTGTCACAAATCCTTTGACGTGCTTTCCTGACAATCGGAAAGTCGCCTGTATTTTCCCTAAGTCCGCAGAATCCATGGAAATCTCCACAGTTCCCTTCTGGGCATTTTCGCTCTGTATCGTCACATTGCAGGTCGTGATTCCCTGCTCTGTCACAATCGGCACCTCATAAGTTTCACGTGCTCGAAGATGCCGGTAAAAGGAAATACTTCCTGCCATCTTCGCAAGGGAAATAACATCATCATATGCTATATCGTCACTTTCTCTTTTCTTCTCAAGAGTTTCTTTGTGAGCCTCGTCCAATTTCTCATAGAGGGCGTCCAACTGCTCCGGCTCGTCAAATGTCTCCTGCACCGACTGGCTTTCTTCTTCATCCCATGGTTCGAGATATTCTCTCATGCCATTTTCCATGTAGCTCTTTGCCAGCAGCCGGTTCATCGCTGTGTCCGGCAGCTCTAAAGACTCCAGAAAACGCAGCATTTCTCCCTCCGGGTCCTCCATGGCAGCGGAAATCTCCTGTGCCATCTGCTGATAATAGGCTTCCATTTCCTCCGGTGTCTCTCCTGCCTCCTGCATTTCCTCCAGCAGGCTCTCCAGTGAAATTTCCATTCCGTCCTGCCCCAGATTTTGCAAAACCTTCGGGGAAAGAGTTTTTTGCAGCTTTTCTGCCACCGACGACTGATATGCTGTCTGAATCTGCTCGTCTATTGACACTCCATGGGTAACGGTGTCCTCCAAGCCGCCAAAATCATCATCCACAGACACGTCCATTCCCTCTGCTTTTCGGGTTCGTGTCGCTGACAATAGTGAGGACAGCGATAACTCTCTCCCCTCTTTGACGACCTGACCGATAACAGCTCCGTCACTCTTGTTGATTTTATCCAAAAGACGGTACACGCCAATCATACTCTGTCGTTCTTCCTGCGACATTTCCCCTTGATGGTCCATTTTCCACATAAATTTGCGGAAAGAAATATCCTCGGAGGCAACCTCGCTTGAAATCTCATCCACTTTTTGATTTAATTCATCCACAGAAAGTTCCAGTGGATTAATGTCCCGGCGAATCAGTTCAGCAACCACCGGCGGCTTGAGATTGTCCATAAGAGTAGTAACCTTGCTGTCATAGGCTTTCATATCTTGAACATTTTCCTCTGTCAATTCCATCTGGTTATACCCAAGAATCCTCACTGCCCTCTGGTTGACCGCCGTAGTTTCCAACCCTAAATCTTTTAGAATCTCATCCACATTGCCAAATGCTTTCTGAATGGAATCTCCTAAATCCCGCCGGACTTCTGTTCCGACCGCCTCGTAGGTCTGCTCCATCCGGTCATACTGCTCTTTTATCGTCAGAGCAGAATCCGACAATTCGCTCAAAGTGATGGAATCCGCCCTCGGTATCGTATTCGCCAGCAGTTCCACCGGAGCCGACATCACATTTTTTGCCGCATCCAGCGTTCCCGCCATCGTATTCAGGTTCTCGTCCGTCACCGGAAGTCCCGTCTCTAAAAGCCATGACTCCTTCGCCTGCTGCTCCTGTTCCCGCAGCTCTCCCACAATTTTCTCTATGTTGGACAAATCTAAATCAATGCCCTTTGCCGCCATGGTTCGAGCTGCCTCAGCAGTCATGGAAAGACGAATCTCCTCCATCTGCCTTTTCGCCCGGATAAAGTCAATCTCCGCCGGATACGCCTGCCGCAGTGTGTCTTCGTCTGTCTGGATAAACTCTTCCAGCTGCGTATCTGCCTCGTCTCTGGAAATTACGGTCAGGTCTGCCTTCTCCGGTGCCACACCATCCACTAACTGGTCTGCAATACGCTCAATCAAAGTATCCACATCCATGTCCCGGATTTCTTCCAGTTGTCCACAAAGCCTTATGTTTTCCGCTGTTACCGGAAGCTGGCTGTCATAAAGCCATTTTGCCGTCTCCATGGACTCCTCTGTCAACGGCAGTCCGCCCTCCTGCAAAATTGTCTCCACTTGGGATGCCACAGAAGAAAAACTGCTGTCCTCCTCTGTCTCTGTGCTGCTGTTTCCGGCACCTCCATACACACTTCCACTAATATTTTCCGGTGTGATATTTTGCTGATTGCCAATAAAAAACTTCACCGAATCCTGAGAAAGCTGCTGCCGTTCTGCCGCCAAATCCACAGCATGAACAAGTCGTGCCACCGACTCTGAGGTAACAGGCAAATCACTCTCCTCCAGTTGACGCAGGACTTTATCAGGGACATCCTTACCGGCAGCGTTACTAATCGCTGTCTGCTCGAGTGCCTCCTTCTCCTCTTCTTCCTTCGCCACCTGATTCTCCACTGCCTGTCTCTTCTCGGAACGCTGTTCCTTCACACGGCTCACTGCTCTCTCAAGTTGAGATGAAGTATATTCCTCCAGCGGTGTCCCCTCGCCGGAAAGTGCTTGCGCATCTTCCCCCGTCATACACTGACTGATAAAATCAGCCGGAGACATACTGCCGACATCCGGCAGCTCCGCTGTTTCCATATGTAATTGTCTCGCTTCCGCCTCTGTGTACACAGTACTGCTCCCCTTATCCTGCTGTACTGCACCATCCATTGTAACATTACGGGTACTTCCCGAAATTTTGTCATCCTTGACATTCTGTACGGATACACCGATATTTTTCACATTATCTGTACCCTGCGGGGTAAGGGAAATCTGTGTTCCTGTTTGAATCACCATAGATTTCACTCTCACTTTCCAATCTGTATACTTTATTTCGACTGAAAAGGCTGAAATCTTTAGCAAGTTACTGGTACTTCTCCAACAGAGAGGAATCCATCTTGATACGATTGTCCATCGTCTTCATTACGTCAGCAATCTGAACCTTTTCCCTCACAGTGGAATCTGCCAGATTATAAAGAGTGTTGCTGCGGAATTCCAATACTACCGGCTCAAAAATATTTTCCTCATTTCCAAGAATAACAAGTCCTTTTTCACCATTCGTAAGTTCAACGCAAACACCCGGATACAAAATGTTAATCGCCTTGATAAGAGAATTGACAATCTTCGAATCATAAATATCCGGATTGTCCAGCAAAGTACGGATTGCCTTAACCTCGGAGGTCGGGTCCTCATAAGATTTCATGGCGGTCATCCGGTCATAGGCATCTGCCACAAACAAAATATTGGCATTGGAATTTGCCCTCAGATTTTCCGAAATTTCCTCGCCTTCCTTTACATAAAGCTCCTGCATCTGGCTGACAAGACGAACCAAGCCCTCGTCTGCCCCATTATAGCTTTTCAAAACTTCCAGCGTATTTTTCCGAATCACTTCACGCTGTTCCCTATCATCATCCGGTCCTTCTGCAAGCTGTTTCATGCCCAGCGCTCCCACATCATGCAAAACCGCCGCCTTTACCAACATATTGATTCTTGCCTGCGAGAGTTTCATCTGTCCCGCAATGATGGCAGACAAAATCGCCACGTTTAACACGTGTTTAAATACAAAATCCTCGGCACTTCGTAAACTCTGCACAAAGTTAATCTTCCGGTCCAATCCGCCGTAATTTTTAATAACCAGACTGCACAGCCATTCCAGACCTTTATCTTTTTTTCCGGCGGCAATCAATTGAAGATCCTCACGAATACTGAAAACAGCCATTGTCTGAAACCGTTCAAAATTGATATCGTCCTCTGACATGGGCGGTACCGGTTCTGCCGGCTCCAAAATGTACAGTCCCATAAGATTGAAATTCCGTATTCCGTAGATTGCCTGCATATTTAACTTCGTATCACGGTCATAAAGAAGAACTCCATTCTTGTTGTAAATGGGTTTGCCTAAACGCATACCCGGTTTTAACTCGTCAACTTTTACAAATATCACAACTATTCCTCCTTGTCTTATTTCCGTCACATTTTTCTCTTATGCTAAATATTGTATATGATGTCAAGGGGCAAAAGGTACAAAAGACGTTGTGATCGCACAACAAGGCTTTTGACCTTGAGACCCGCCCAAACATGAGAAAGTAGCGATTTACGCAGTAAATCCGCAGATTTCGAATGTTTGCAGAATTGCGAGAGTTGCTATGGCAACGCAGCAATTCGTGACATCGGTTGGGGCAAAATTCCTTTTGTCCCCAACATCTGTATATTACTATCATATCAGTTATTAAACTTTGACGCAATAGAAAATTCATAACGGAGGTACAAATATATGTTACGACGCATTGCTGTTTCCATACTTAGCACCGCTTTTTTCTTCTCGGTTCTGTCACCCCTGCCGCCGGCTGCGGCTGAGACATCCGAGACAGACACCTTTACTTCTGACTTGACGTTAGAGGAGGGAACTTATGAAGACGGGCAGGTGCTTGTGACAATCGCCACGCCAAAAGACACCCCTTTAACAGAGGAGGGTGAGGTTTCCTTTGATTCGTCCCTTACCGTAGAAAACGCTTGGGATTTTGGTGACGCCGCCGTTCTCGCCAACACCGAAGCCCAGCAGGAGTTCATGGAGGATAAGACGCTTTATGTAGTAAAGGTTTCCTCAGACAGCCAGTCCACCGAAGAACTAATCAGCGAACTGGACAATCAGGCATACGTGGTATCGGTAGAACCGGATTACTACCAGAAAAAAATGTCTGTCTCCAATGACACCTTTTCCGATTACCAGTGGTATCTCGGAGACTCTGACACCTTTTCCACCTCCACAAGCGAGGGAATACGTTACTCTGATTTTACCCAAAGCAGCAGTTCGGATTCTCCGGTAGTAGCCGTTGTGGACACCGGGATTGACTACACCCACCCGGATTTAGCGGAACATATGTGGAAAAATACATACTCTACCCTTTCCGGAACATATGGCTACGACTTTGGCGACGGTGACAGTGACCCTATGGACAACGACGAGGATGGACATGGCACTCACTGTGCCGGCGTTATCGGTGCTGTCAATAACAACAATACCGGTATTACAGGCGTTGCCAATGATGTGCGTCTTATGGCTCTGAAGGTTTTCGATAAGAATGGTTCCTGCACCACCTCAAGCGTAACCGGAGCTTTTAATTATATTTATCAGGCACAGCAGCTCGGAGTAAATATTACTGCTGTCAACTGTTCATGGGGAGGCGGCTCATCTACCTCTTCTATGTCGACACTAATTGAAAAAATAGGCGGAAACGGGGCTTTGTTTATCTTTGCCTCCGGTAACGATGGCACAAACCACGACACCTCCATAACGAAAGAATGTCCTTACGATTTAAATTCCTCCTACGTAGTTACGGTAGGTGCCTCCACACCAGAGGACACAAAAGCAGATTATTCGGACTATGGTGCCTACACTGTCGACCTTTTTGCACCGGGAGAACAAATTTTGTCCACTGTAAACAATGATACTTTTTTCCCTTCCATATATACGGAGGAGCAAAAAAATGAACTGACCAGTTATTTTACAGATTTTAGTGACGGAAATTCCCTTATCTGCACCGCAGCCGATATTGGGAAGAATAATTTTTCCTTTGTTCATTACAATGATAATTCACATTCCTCTGCGGACTATTTTAATAAAGAAAGCGGTTCCCAATGTATATCGATTTCCGCTACAGGCCGCAGCTCCAGAGCCGCTATTTACCTAGATGTAACCTCGCTGGATTTGGACACGTCCAGTGCCTATTATGTCGCTTGTGACATCGGTCTGGCAAGCAACGGAACAATAAGCTGGGAGCATGGCAACTACCGACGTTCTACAAGTTCCAATTCCTTTGTCGTGTTTAACGATAGAACTTATCTGCTCGTCGTTGCACTGGAGGGAGACCTTCGTTCTATCTCATCCCTCTACATCGACAATGTGGGAATATCCAAAGGGGATCCGGATACTTCTGACTTTGGAAAATATAATATTTATGACGGAACCTCCATGGCAGCTCCTTCTGTCAGTGCGGCGGTGGCTCTCCTAGCCTCCAGCTATCCATCTGATTCTGCCATTCAACGTCGTGAGCGTCTTATGACGTGTGTACGCAGTGCGTCCGGTATTTCTGCCTATTGCAAGACAAAAGGAATTCTTGACCTCAGTAAAATTCCTTCTGCCACCTGTAGCACTACTACCTCAAGCAAAACGACTGCTGACAGTAAAACCTCCAGTACATCTACATCTGCCTCATCCTCAAAAAAGGTGAAGGTTAAAAAGGTTAAATTAAACAAAAAAACGGCTACCCTCCGCTATAAAAAGAAGTTGAAATTAAAAGCCACCGTCACACCTTCAAATGCGACAAACAAAAAGGTGAAATGGTATGTCTCCAATAAAAAATACGCCTCCGTCACACAGACCGGCGTAGTAAAAGCAAAGAAAAAAGGCATTGGCCATACGGTAAAAGTGTACGCCAAAGCCAAAGACGGCTCGAATAAAAAAGCCTATTGTAAGGTAAAAATCAAGAAGGCAATATCTTAATAAATCAATCAATTCAAAAAACCCTTTGTTCACATCTCCACATGAACAAAGGGGTTTTCTATAAATAAATTATTTCTTCTCTGCCAGCTCAATTCGAATCAGTGACTTACGAAGGGCAAGCTCGGCGCGGGACAGATTAATCGTGCTGTCGCTGCTTTTCAAACGACGCTCTGCCCTCTCCTTTGCCTCCTTCGCACGGTTCATATCAATCTCCTCCGGCCACTCACAGGACTGGGCGAGAATCGTCACCTTCTCCGAAGTAATCTCCATAAAGCCTTCCAGCAGAGACGCCTCCTTCATCTGCTCACCATTCTCGGTAATCGTCAGGATACCGGGTGCAACAATCGTCGTCAGCGGGATATGCTCTGCATAAATTCCGATATCACCTTCTGTCGTGGTCAGTTCCACCATTTCCACTTCGCCTGTGTAAAAAACACGCTCGGGTGATATCACCTCCAACTGAAACTTCTTCAGTTCAGCCATGTTGTAACCACATCCTTTCCTATTTTTCCTTATAACGTGCTACAACATCATCAATACTTCCGGCATTGAGGAAATAAGCCTCCGGAATGTCATCATGCTGACCATCCAGAATTTCCTTGAATCCTTGAATTGTATCCGATAACTGAACATACTTGCCCGGAAGTCCGGTAAACTGCTCAGCAACATTAAATGGCTGTGACAGGAAACGCTGTACTTTACGGGCGCGGTTTACGAGAAGTTTCTCATCCTCTGAAAGCTCGTCCATACCCAGAATAGCGATAATATCCTGCAATTCTTTGTATCTCTGTAAAATTTCCTGTACGCCGCGGGCAACCTTGTAGTGTTCTTCGCCAAGGATTCTCGGATCCAGCATACGGGAAGTGGATGCCAGCGGGTCTACTGCCGGATAAATACCCAGCTCAGCAATGGAACGCTCCAATACCGTCGTAGCATCCAGATGGGCAAATGTAGTGGCAGGAGCCGGATCCGTCAAGTCATCCGCAGGCACATAAACTGCCTGAACCGATGTGATGGAACCACTCTTTGTTGATGTGATACGCTCCTGAAGAGCACCCATCTCTGTCTGCAATGTCGGCTGATAACCAACGGCACTCGGCATACGTCCCAGCAGTGCCGAAACCTCGGAACCAGCCT
>CAZFHT010000029.1:0-19305 GCA_964518785.1 uncultured Eubacterium sp. | reverse complement strand
CTTCCTTCATCAGCCGTCCGGCATTTACTACGGCGTCATACACTGAAGTCTGATACGACATAAACGGCATGTCAATAATAACAAGGGCGTTTTTTGCTCCTCTGGCAACGGCTGCCCCATGATGAATCATATCCTCCATTGTAACACTGATGGTATCCTCATATCCTAACACGACATTTCCCAAAGAATCCCCTACTAAAATACTGTTGACGCCAGCCTCATCCTCCAGCTTTGCTGTGGAATAATCGTAGGCAGTCAGCATGGAAATTTTCTCGCCCTTTTCCTTTGCCTGTTGAAAAGTTAATACGGTGTTTTTCATTCTACTCTAATCCTCCATATCATTTAAAGTGTTTAATATGGCAGTATAATCTCGTTCTGGATTTTTCTGACTTGCTATCCTCACAAGCGTTTTCCCCAAATTCACATAGACGCTTTGTTCTTCTTTATTCAAAGCTGCCAGATGTTTTTTCACTGTGTTGACATCATTTCTCTCAATCGGTCCGGTCAGTGCCTCCGCCGGGGATTTTTTCAAAAGGTTCTCCATATTTCCCCGCACTAATGGTTCTACCAGCCGTCTTGCTGATGATTCCTCAAAGCCGCAGTCAACCAGCATATCAATGCTCATCTGGTACAAGCCAATCATCATATTACTCACCATCGAGGCTGCTCCATGATACCGTACCTTGCTGTCGGGCGTGATGACACTTACTTCATTGCCAAGTTTTTCAAAAACCGGACTCAGCACAGCAAGAGCCTCCTTGTCCCCCTCCATGGTGAACATGACTTGATTTAAATTTTGATAAGATGTGAATTTGTCGCTGAACGCATACATAGGATGAAGGGAACAGCCGAATGCTCCGGTCTGCTCTCTGTCAGAAAAAACAACGGATGACAATGAGCCACTGAAATGGCAAATTATTTTTCCCTGAATCGGTTGATTTTTTATTTCTTTCCATAATTCCTGAATACAATCATCCGGGGTTGTTATAAAAATTACGTCACTAGCCGCCACCAGTTCTTCTAAGGATGGAAAGGCTTTTGTGTCTGTGAAAGTCGCAGCAGATTCTACGCTTTCTTTACTTTTACTGAAATATCCGGTGACCGATATGTCATGCTCCACAAGGTATTTCCCTATCGAACAGCCGACTTTTCCGGCACCTGCAATCCCTATTTTCATGTCATCACCTCCGTAGTCAGTGATAACGCATTATCATCTGATGCAGTTTCCTACGAATACCGCTCATGGGTAGAATATCACAAATGATGATTTTGTGTCAACTGTTTTCCGATTTGCACTTGTGTGCCTCCATGCAAAATTTGGCTTATAAGCATTTTTTTACAAAAATTTTAGAAAAAGTTGCTTACACACCAAATTTTGAGATGTTATAATCCGACCAGTATTTACCAAAAGAAATGGAGGATAATTTATGAAAGAAAATGGAACTCGTTATTTCGGGGAAGAAAAAATCGGCAAACTGATGCTGCAATTCTCTGTTCCCTGCGTTTTATCACTGTTAATCGCATCGTTATACAATATGGTTGACCAAGTCTTTATCGGGCGTGGCGTCGGCTATCTTGGGAATGGTGCTACCAATGTTGTTTTTCCAATTACGATTATTGCCCTTGCGTTCGCTCTGATGATTGGAGACGGATGTGCCGCCTTTTTGAGCATTTGTCAAGGCAAAGAAGATAAGGAGGGAGCACACAGTTCGGTAGGAAATTCGATTACCGTTTTGGTTTTAACATCCCTTATTCTCACCGTTTTGTTTGCTTTGCTGCAGGAGAAGATTCTTTGGGGTTTTGGCGCAACAGAAAATAATATCGGCTACGCAAGAGAGTATTTCCGGTATCTGATTTTCGGTATTCCATTTTACATCTTTGGAAATTCGATAAACAGTATTATCCGGGCAGACGGAAGTCCGAAATTTGCTATGATTTCTACGGTTATCGGATGTGTTATTAACCTGATTCTGGACCCGATTGCCATTTTTGTTCTGCACTGGGGCATGATGGGCGCTGCTGTCGCTACGGTCGCCGGACAGGTAGTAACGGCACTCCTTGGTGTTTTTTACTTATTTCACACCAAATCTTTCCGTTTAAAGAAATCAAGTTTTGTTCCGAAACTGAACATTATTAAACGAATTTTACCGCTTGGCGGAAGCAGTTTTTTAACCCAGCTTTCCATCGTAATCATTATGGCTGTCATGAATAATACTCTTGTCGCTTACGGCGCAAGGACAAAATATGGTGCTGATATTCCGCTGACTGTCGTGGGTATTGTCATGAAAGTATTCCAAATCGTCGTTTCCTTCGTAGTAGGAATCGCCGCCGGCTGCCAGCCGATTGTGGGATATAATTACGGTGCCGGAAAACTGGACCGAGTAAAAGAAATTTATAAGAAAATGGTTGTGGTAGAGCTTTGCATTGGATTTATCTCCCTGATTTGTTTTCAAGTATTTCCTTTGCAGATTATCGGTATTTTCGGCTCAGGAGATTCTCTTTATCAGGAGTTCGCTGTATTGTCATTCCGCATTTACCTTGCCGGAATCGTGCTTTGCTGTATTCAGAAATCGTCCAGCATCTTTTTGCAGTCGCTCGGAAAACCGATTCCGTCAACTTTTTTGTCACTGCTGAGAGATTTTATTCTGATTGTTCCTCTCGCTTTGATACTGCCGATTAAATTCGGAGTTATAGGAGCACTGTTCTCCGCACCGATTGCTGACGTGCTGTCCTTTATTGTAACGGTATTTATGATGAGCTATACAATAAAGCACCTTCAAAACCGCAAGTAATTGGTTACATTTTTATTGCCGGTTATAATATTCAACGCCATCTTCCGGGCGGAAATAAGTACGGATGTAGCCATCGGTGGACACTACTACAAAATCACCGGTGGCTTTTACAAAATAAATATCATCGCCGTCTTCTTTTTCCGTCTTATGGAGAGCATCGGCATTTTTTACAACTGCATTGGCGGCGGCAAGGTAAGCGTCTGCTGATGTGTAGCCCATCTCTTTACCATGTTTTTCATAGTGTTCATTGAGCAAATCCCAATTTCGAAAAACCAGTGTTGATTCTGCGACGGCTTCACCACTGGCAGCGGGATTTGTGTTTTGATTTGTTCCGCTGTTATTTCCACGAAAATACCCGCCAAATATAATTGCCACTGCAATAATGAGAATCGCCATCAAGCCGGTAGATGTGTTTCCAAAAACAAACTGAAAACCGCCCCGCATGGATTTTTTCCGTTTCACAACGGCATCATTTTTCCTGATTCGATTCGACTTCCGGCACTTATAACAGCGTTTCGGTATCTCTAAATTCCGGCTTTCATAAAATTCAATCTCGCTTTCACTGATTTCAAATTCCTCACCACACTGAATACAATTTTTTTTCATTTAACTTTTTTCCCCTTCAAAAAATTCCAGTTTCTTTTTCAGTTGTCTTGTACGCACTCCCACTAAATTTTCCAACTCCCGGCTTGTCTGGTCAAGTCGTTTTTGTACTTGAAGCAGCGTTTCTTCGTATTTATCCACTTCTGTTTTTGCACTTGTCAGCGTCTCCCAGATTTCTCCTGCTTTTTCGTCCAGTGCCACACTTCGGAAACCAACCAGAAGGCTGTTCAGAATTGCTCCTAAAGAACTTGGTCCAGCCACCGTAATCCGGTATTTGCTCATCAGCTCCTCCAAAAGTCCCATCTGCAAAACTTCTGCGTAAACGCCTTCGAACGGAAAGAATAAAATCGCAAAATTTGTCGTAAAAGGCGGCATAATGTATTTATCATGAACATCTTTGGCAAACCGTTTTACTCTGGATTTGAACAGGTCAGCAGCATCCTTCGCTGTCTCGGAATCCCCTTCTTCTCTTGCCTCCTGCAACTGCAAATAGGCGTCCAGCGGGAATTTTGAATCAATGGGAAGATACACCGTCTGTCCGGCATAACCGGGCATTTTTACCGCATACTCCACCCGCTTTTGACTTCCCGGCACAACCATGCACTCAGTTTCATACTGCTCCGGCGTAAGTATCTCCTGCAAAATTGCCCCCAACTGCCATTCTCCGTAAATTCCTCTCGTCTTTACGTTCGTCAGTGATTTTTCCAAATGCTCCATGCCGCTGTGAATACTCTCGACTTTCCCCGTCAGGCCAGCCATCTGCTGAATCTGATTATTTCCCAGAGAATGTTGATACTTAATAAGTGCCTCCATATAGCTGTGTAATTTCTCGTCCATTGTCTTTGTCATCGTAAGGTAAAGTATCACCCCAAGAATCACTGCCACAATAACGCCCGACAATATTCCTGCCAAAATCTGCTCCATTGTTTTCTCCATTTCCTGCGTACAGAAAAAGGGGCTGCATGAATGCGCCCCTTTGTACTCTATTTTTTACTGCTCACTGAGTTCAACTAACTCTTTCAGCAATTTTGGTACCATCTCGTCCATGGTCTCATCTGGGAACTGACAGGTTCCCACTGCCTTATGACCACCGCCGCCGTACTTTAACATCAGGCTGCCAACATTTACATTTGATGTACGGTTCAGGACACTGTAACCTGTCGCTACAGAACATCCCTTCCCACCACGTCCGGACACAATCCATGCGGAAATGTTCTGCTCCGGATACATACTGTATATCATAAAACGGTTGCCTGAGTAAATCGGATTCACACCACGAAGGTCTGAAATAATTACATTTCCCTCTACTCGTGTGTATTTTCTCACCATTTCCTGAAACTTCTCCGTCTGCTCATTGTACACCTCAATACGCTCAACCACATCCGGATTTGACAAAATCTCGTCCGTTGTCTGGGTACGACAGGCGTCAATCAATTCTTCCATCAACTGATAATTTGAAATGCGGAAATTTCTCCAGCGTCCCAAACCGGTTCGAGGGTCCATGATAAATCCTACCATCACCCATCCCTCCGGGTGAAGGATTTCATCTACTGTCAGATTTGCGGAATCTACTTTGTCTACTGCCTCCATTAAGTCGTCGAACTGCGGAAAACGTTCCCTTCCACCATAGTATTCATAAATAATGCGGGCGCAGGACGGTGTAATGCGGCTCTCTCCCTTGTACTTTCCTTCCAAAGCCTGTCTCTCCTGCTCACTGCTGTGGTGGTCGAACCACAATCCACATCCTTCAACATAAGGTACGTTTGCAAGGCAGTCATCTTCTGTCACCTCTACCAGACCATCCTGTAAATCCTTCGGATGAGCAAACTTCCAGTGGTCAATAACGCCTGCCTCTTTTAAAAGTGCTGCACATGCCAGTCCGTCAAAATCAGATCTTGTTATTAATCTCATTTCTTTTTCCTCCAATTTCATACATCCATCATTTTTATGTATCCACTTAATACTCTTTGTTATCGTTGCGAGTAATCACTCTTTCATTATACGATATAATGAGAAAAAATTCCACCCTAAAATTCTGTGGTTTGTGTCAGTGGTCTGTGTCAGGTAATCGTTGATGCTTTTTTAGTTTCCGCTACTGTTCTAAAAATGCAAAAACAAGGAGTGTCCTCGAAAGACACCCCTCGTTCGTAGTTTATAGTTTATTGCTTTTTAATTACCAATCATAGTCACTTGAAATCACACAAGGATTATCATAATACGTATAGTCTTCTGAATTATAATGTGTCAAAATGTAATTTCTCATTTTTTCGCTGCGAACATAAATTGTAGCTCCGTCCAAAATGAATGGTTCAATAACCTCCTTGTAATATGTATCATCTTCAATCATCTTAGTAACACTTTCATCCGTCAATTGTTCGTTAATGTAAATGTTTTTCAAATTACTGCAATCACCAAAAGATATATGATTAAATTCTGTAAACAAATCTGGAACTATAATGGTTTCGATATAAGGATTGTAGTATATAGAACCTTGCTCTGCATATGTAACACCTTCTGGAATTTTGTACACTTTATCTTGTTTTGCACTTGGATAACGAATAATGCCATGATATTTTTTATGATACAAAACTCCATCAATCGATTCATAATACTCATTGTTATCATCTACAATTATTTCTTTTAAAGCCGTATCTGTACTCACCGATGCAAATTCTCCTTTAAACCCATCAGATATTATTTGAACGGAACTTGGTATTGTTACGCTTTCCAAATATTTCCCTGTGTTATAAAAACAAGTAAAACTACCACCTATTTGTTTAACTGTACTCGGTATAACATAACTCTTCGTCTTCTTATTTCTTGGAAAAGCTTCTAATGTGGTTTTGCTTTTATTAAAAAGAACCCCATCTTCTGAAGTTAAATTAACATTATCTTTATCAACGTAAATAGCTTCAATATTGCAAAATCCACTATTATAATAAGAATCCTCATAATAACCATCAAAGTTTACGCCATAACGCTGACCTTTTGGTAATGTTATGCTTGTTATTTCTGTCTCTCTTCTGTCATCTTCATCATCGTCCGATGTCGTTTTGCTAACACCATCTTCCAGTTCTCCACTAACAACCTCGGCACCATTAATAGAATTTGGAATCACAATATCGTTTGCATCTCCCTTATATTCATACACTTTCGCAATTTCTCCATTTGACGCATAAAGAAAATCATTATATGTAGATTCCTCCGCTACAGATACTTTTATTTCTTTTGAATAATTGGCTGGATAAGTATATGAAGCAAAAGTATCATACTTAAGCGTCGTTTTATAATCTCCAGTCACATCACATTTAATATCGCTATCAGCATTAGGAAGAACTAAGTCATCATCCCCAGCTTCCAACTCTTCACTGCTACCATCTGAGTAATGAATTGTTATTTTCCCCAACTGCCTGATTACTGATTTCGTATTAAGGTACTTTGATTTCTTAACAACCGCATCATCATATTGTGTTGATATTGATTGCACCATTTTCGTCGTTTGGGATTGGTCTTGTGTTGGTGTCTCTGTCGGTGTCTCTGTTGATGTCTGTGTCGGCTTTGCACTTTCTGTCGGTGCCTCTGTTGATGTCTCTGTCGGCTTTGCACTTTCTGTCGGTGCCTCTGTCGATGTCTCTGTCGGTCTTGGACTTTCTGTCGGCTTTGAAGACGCAGTGGAAGAGTTTGATGTAGATGTCGGTTTCGTATTTTTCTGACTTGAACTAGTTTCAGTTACATCAACATAGCAATATAAAGTAGTAGTCTTGACCTTCTTCCCCTTCTTGTATTTCACCTTTACCTTTATAGTTGCAAAACCAACTTTCTTTGCTTTCACTTTCCCATTTTTTGTTACAGTAGCAACACTCTTCTTTGTACTGCTGAATGTTTTCTTTTTGATAGCCACCTTATCAGCTTTTTTTACCTTTATTGTCTTGGATTTACCTACAGTAAGTGTCAGACTAGACTTTGCTAGCTTAACCGGTTTTGTCGCTGCTTCTGCGGAAACACTACTGGTGCCACTAATAATTAATGTTGCTGCACATATCAGTGCTGTAATTTTTTGTTTCATTTCTTTTCCTCCTTTTTTTACCAAAATTTTCTTTTTTAATTATAGTGTACCCCCCCCCCGAGTTAGTCAACACTAACTTTTGTTGGTATTAATTTCTTGTTCTTATTCCTTACAACTTTCTTGCCAAAGAGCCTATATAACGGATATTATTGTTTCCCCAATTTTTTAAGAAAAAGATGCTATCCTCTTTCATTAACAGAAGATAGCATCTTTTCTCTCTATGTACTTATCACCTGTGAAATAACCATCTTATAATTTGAACTGCTGTACATGGTTTTTCAAATCATTACTTGTTTTCAGCAAATGGTCAATTTCTCCGGAGCAGTCATTCACAAGGTTCAATACGGTCTGCATATTCGCACTTGTCTCCTGCGTAGCAGCGGCACTTTCTTCTGTCACTGACGCAAGATTTGACACAGAATTTGCAACAATATCTTTTACTCTGATTAACTCCTCTGCCAGACTATTAATCTGCTCGCTTACTTTTTCCACATGATCCATAGACTCATACAATTCATTGAACGCGTCTACCGTCTCAGTAAGTGTCGTCATTTCATCCTGCAAATCCGTCTCTGCCTCATTCATCTTCTCTACGGAATTTTCGGCATCATGCAAAAGTACATTAACAGCTTGGTCAATCACATCTACACCATTGCTGCTCTCGTCACTCAGCTTTCGAATCTCATCCGCAACGACAGCGAAACCTTTTCCCATCTCTCCTGCCCTTGCAGCCTCGATATTCGCATTGAGGGAAAGCAGATTTGTCTGACTTGCAATGCTGGATATCATAGATACCGCCTCTTTAATGTCCTGTGCAGACTCGTTTGTCTTTAAAGTCTGCCCCTTCACAATGCCGATTGCTTTCTGGGTGCGTGAGGAGGTCTCTTCCAGTCCTTTGATGTTTTCAAGCATAGAGCTTGCTGCAACAGTCAGATTCTCGACAACGCTCTTCAAAGTGTTCGCCATATTCTGCTCTTTTGAAATGATATCATCCAAATCCTTCACTTTTTCATTTACAAGCTCTGCGTCCTGAGTCTGAACGTTCGCACCGCTGGCGATTTCATTGATGGCATTTTCAATATTTTCAACGTTCTCCTCAATGTCAGCAAATTTGCTTTTAAAGTCCTCACTACAGCCATTTACCTTATAGGCAGAATCATTTACATCTGAAATCATGCCCTTCAGGGAATCAATTACATATTGTAAGGAATTTCCGATAGCACCAAGTTCATCCTTCCGATTTCTCAATTTGTCATCGGTCGTAATTTGAAGATTTCCCTGTGCAACCTCCTCCAAATCACCTTTTACCTTGTTGATGATTCTGACAATCATGTGAACAATCAGATACGAAATAATTACCGCCACAATCAATAAGATAATCGCCTCTATAATCGTTGCCCGGATGGAACTTGAGAACACATTAGTGAGCAGTCTCTCTGTACTGTCCATTTCCGCCTGCATATCATCTGTGTAGTTTCCGGTTGTGACAACCCAGTTCCATGGCTCAAACATTTCTGAATATGCCAGTTTTGGAGCAACTGTCACACCATCCGACTTAGTAAAGTAAAACTCATTATAGCCGCCTCCCGCTTGGGCAGTCTTCATAATATTTTGAATAATCATCACGCCATTCTGGTCTTCCAAGTCATAACGGTTATTTCCTTCGTTTTCCGGAAGAATCGGGTGCATGACGAGAGTATAGTCGGTACTGTCTATCCACATATAGCCACTGCCATCATCACGATAACGCATATTACGTACTGTTTCTTTTGCCAGTGTTTTTGCCTCGTCCTCGGTGTACGTTCCCGCCTGACTTGCATCATAATAATACTGCAATACGGCAATCGACGCCTGCACCTGCGATTTAATCTCTGTCTTATATCCATCCATCATGGCATTCTCATAATCTTGAACCGACGTTTCTTCGATACTATTTAACGTAACCGCATTGGTAAGTGCGAGAACCATGATTGTTACAAAAGTGACCAGACCAATTAACCCCGTAACGAAAATTTTCAAACTTCTCTCTCTTTTTTTCTTTCCTACCTCCTTAGTTGTTTTCGGTTGTTTTGAATTTTGCTGCATAGTTGCTCTTGCCCCCTTATGAAATTTCTTTTGTTGTTAAAAACATTGTATTCCCAATCCCTATATTTATTATAAACCATCCTAAAATTTATGCAATAATTTTATTAAGATTATTGCATAAATTTTAGGGCTGGCTACTGTTCAGAGGAACTCTGACTGAACTAAACTATTCTAATTCAACTGATAATACAGCCCTCTCATCGCCATCAGCTCATCATGGGTTCCCGCCTCGGCAATCCCCTTATTCTGGATATACAAAATGCGGTCTGAATTGCGAATGGTAGACAAGCGGTGAGCAACGATAAACGCTGTTTTCCCCTCCAGCATAACGTCCAGCGCCTGTTTGATAAGGCTTTCCGTCTCCGTATCAATCGAGCTGGTCGCCTCATCCAGTATGACGACAGAAGGATTTTTCAAAACAATGCGGGCAAAGGAAATCAATTGTTTTTGTCCGGCAGACAGCCCGGCACCTCTCTCCTCTAAAACCTGCTGATAGCCGTCATGGAGACCGCTGATAAAATCATCTGCAAAAATTGCTTTCGCCGCCTGAATACATTCCTCGTCTGTAGCGTCCAGCCTGCCATAGCGGATATTTTCCATTACCGTCCCGCGGAAAATAAAGGGATCCTGCATTAACACGCCTACCTCCTGCCGGAGAGAGTGCAGGGAAATATCCCTTACGTCAATGTCATCAATCATGACACTTCCCTCCGCCACATCATAAAAGCGGGTGAGCATATTGATAACCGTTGTCTTGCCTGCTCCTGTCGGCCCAACCAAGGCAATCGTTTCTCCCGGAGTCACATGAAGGTCGAAGTCCTCCAAAATCGTTTCTCCCTCATCATAGGCAAAAGTAACGTGGTTAAAGTCGATTTTTCCATTTACATGAGTTAACTCTACAGCGTCTTCTTTATCTTT
The DNA here is from genome assembly GCA_964518785.1 of uncultured Eubacterium sp. Classification (GTDB taxonomy): domain Bacteria; phylum Bacillota; class Clostridia; order Lachnospirales; family Lachnospiraceae; genus Eubacterium_F. The sequence goes on along the minus strand of CAZFHT010000029.1, from coordinate 8,841 downwards.
AATGTCAACCGGGCAGTTAATCGTGTCAAACACCTGCTCCAAGTTCGAAGTAACCTGTGCCAACTGCTGAATGATAAAGGCAATCTGCGACAATGGTCCGCTGAACTGCGTCATATAATTCGTAAATGCCACCACGATACCCGCATTGAGCAGGCTGTTTCCCTGCAAAATCAAAAATAAACTTAACCCATACAGACAAAGCGAGCCAAGATTCCAGAAAATCTCGACAATCGGCGTATTTAACTCTGCGCGGTAGACAATTTTCATCCACTGCTTCAGGCTCAGATTATGTACATAAGAGTACGTCTCATCACTGCTCTCAATATGGTTGTAGTTTTTCACGATTTTCTCACCCATAATGGTCTCCACCATGAACGCCGTCCGGTTGGATATTTTAGCACGATGAGGACCAAAGAGCTTGTGAACGACATAACGCAAAGCGAAAACCGCTATCATCATTGGAATTACCGCAGCAAAAACAACTCCAGTCAAAAGAGGACTCAGCCCCAGCATAAAAAACGTCACAATTACAATTTTCGCAATGTAGGTAAGCAGCATAACCACATAGTTTGTGAAAAAGTTCGCCAAATCGTTAATGTAATCTGTGACACGAACGACAATCTTGCCATCCGGCTTGGAATCGAAGTAGTCAAAGGAAAGCTCCTGCAATTTATAAAAGGCGTCCTGCCGAATCTGTGCGATAACATTATGTCCCATTTTTCCCATCAGCCGTTGATGAATAAACGTGACTACAATTTCGATTGCCGCCAGTCCCGCCATGGCAAATATAATGACCGCCAGCGTAGTATATTCCTCGGTCACGACAACTTCATTAATAATCTTTTTCAAAAGGAGGGGAGAAATCATCGCCACTGCCGAAGAAATCACCATCAAAATGCACACAAAAATGAAAATCATTTTGTATGGCAGAATATACTTCATGATTTTGGCAAATTGTTTCATGTCAATTTTCCGTTCTACTACTTCATCCTGAAAATAGGTATTTCTCTTTGCCATCATCAAACCTCCTGTTCTAAAAGGGAATCAAAATCTACAACGGATTTTTGTTGTGCCTGCTGTGTGTTGTATACGTTCGCAAAATGTCCGTTCAATGCCATCAATTCCCCGAACGTGCCACGCTCTATAATCTCACCGTTATGTAAATATAAAATCTCGTCACAGTCCACTACCGATGAAAGGCGGTGAGCCGAAATCAAGAGCGTTTTTTCATTATAATTTTCCTTGATATCCGCCAGCAGTTTTTTCTCGGTATCCGTATCCAGTGCCGAGGTGGAGTCATCCAATACGAGAACCGGAGCGTCCTTTAAAATCGCTCTGGCAATGGAAACCCTCTGCTTTTGTCCGCCGGAGATACCAAGACCTCTCTCGCCCACAATCGTCTCGTATCCCTCCTCCAGCTTCGTAATAAAACCATGCGCCTGTGCGTGTTTTGCCGCCTCCACGACTTTTTCCCTGTCTGCCTCCGGCTCAGCATAGGCAATGTTGGAATCAATCGTATTGGAAAAGAGGAAAACATCTTGAAACACATAGGCAAACTGGCGGCGGAGAGATTTCAAGTCATAGTCCCGAATGTCTTTTCCATTTAGCCGAATCCCGCCGTCCGTCATATCATGGACACGAATGAGAGACTCCAGCAGCGTACTTTTTCCACTGCCCGTTCCTCCTACAATGCCGACCTTTTTTCCATAAGGAATATCCAGTGTAATATCCCTGAGAACAGTCTTGTCGGACAATTTCATTGTGGCGTTGGAAAATTCGATATGGATTGGCTTATTCTCCTCCACCGTTTCTTTTCCCTCTGGAATTTTACTTTTTTTCTCCATGAAATACATCATTTTATAGCCGGACACAATCTGCTGCTGCATCTGAAACATCATATTGTTAATGATGGTGATGTAATTCATAATGCGGAATACATACTCACTGCAAGCCACAAGATAGCCAAGCCGCATTTGTCCCTTCATAACAAGAATCGCACTCACCCCGATACTTCCTATGTAAGCAATCTGCTTGATAGCACTGAACGCCGCCTCGAACGAGGAGGACAGTTGAATCTGGCTGATATAGGATTCCTTCAATTCCGCATTGGATTTATCGAATTTTTCTTTTTCTCTGTCCTCATTTGTAAAGGAGCGAACGAGACGAACCGCCTCGATATTTTCCTGTACTTTCAAGTTCATGTCAGAATTGCAGGTACGTATTTTCTGATAATTCACTCTGGCTTTTTTCTTGAAACTCTGCAGTGCGTAAACAAAGGCAGGAATCAAGAGTGCCGGGATAATCAGCAGATAAGGATTGATGGTCGCCAGTATAATAATGGCGGTGACAAGCACAAAAAAACTGTCCGCAATATTCGGGATAATACGGCAAAACATTTCCTTGTACATAATGGTGTCAGAATTCAGTGTTGTCAGCAGCTCACCGGTGTTGTATTCCGAAACAGTGGCACTGTCCAGCGTCATCAATTTGTGAAACGTCGCAACTCGAAGGTCTGTCTCCAAACGCAGTCCCAGTTTCTGGTTCCACACATTTTTTACGTACACCAAAACAAGCTTCAGCAGCAGAAGTCCAAGAAATAACGCCGCCAAATGCCAAAACAATGTCATTGTGTGAATCTGTCCATATTTGCCGCTGAGCATAAATGAAAAAATATTATCATTTACAGGCGGGTTATCTTTAATAATGTAATCCACAAACATAGACGTGATAAGAGGGAGCAGAAGGTCTGCTCCCAAAGCAATAAAACTCATTATCTGTGTTAAAATGGATTTACCCAGATTCTTCTTCCAATAATGAAATCCAAATTTTAATACATCCATAATTTTCTCCTATTCTTTCACCGCAAGGGTAGCCGGAGGTTTTGACAAAATACCGTAAACCGGCATAATACTAATCAGTGCATGAATCACATACAGACACACAAGGAGCAGCAGTGCTGTCCACCAAGGGAAATTCATGGCAATCTCCAATGACGGCACCGAACTGATAAATTGTATCACGCCGCAGGTCACCAGTACCGCCGGCAGCGATGTGTAACTGGTCACCAAAACCATCTCCAGCATATATGCTTTCAGTATGCTCCCCCGCGAAATACCAATCAAACGATAAACGGTAAGCTCCTCACTTCGCGACGAGGCATTTGACTTGATAGTAAAGTATACCATAATCAGTGAGATAATGGCAATAGCAATCGGTATCAGTGTCTTCGCTCCCATGTCCGAGGAGTGAGCCTGCTGATACTCCTCTACTTGGTCTTGTGCCGGAATCGCCAGCGACAGCGTAAAGGCTCTGCCGTATCCGGTTCCGTTTTCTTGCAGAAAATCATAAGTTTCCTGTGGATTTTCGCAGTAAATGTAGCTGACTCTGTTTTCATAAATCATCAGATTACGCATTTCTTTACAAGCTTTGTCAGACATGATGTAATCATAACCAAGTCCGTCCGGAAAAGAGCCAACCGCTTTGTAAGTAAGAATATTATCGTCCCCGAAGGAAACCTCCATATCCTCCTCCAGCTTGTCATACAATGTCTGTCTCACGAGAATTTCACCATCCTGCAGCGTGAGGCTTTCCTCTGCATCCGGATTGTCTTCCCGGTATTCATCCAGATTAGCAATTTTGTAACCCTTGGCATTAATTCCCATCAGCATATTCTGGCTGCAATAGATACTCGGTTCCTCCGTATCGCTGATTCCCACTACCGTCAACTGGGTATCTACGGACGAAATCGCCAGTTTCATTCCCAAATAATCCTCCGCATTTTTTTGCAGGGACGCTACGGAAGTTTTCGTCTTTGACAACGTATCAATTACCCGTTTGTCCATCACCACCTCCGTCCGCTGCTGAGGCATTCTGCCGTAAATTATTTTATCCGAAGACAAATGCTCCTCTGACACAAAGGAATAGCAGTTAATCTGCTGTGTCAGGTTGTTCAACTGTTCGTAACCGCTTCCGGTAAGATAAATGCTTGCACTCGGAATAAAGAACGGTACGCCCATCGTCTCATCATCAAAGTAATCTTCGAGAAGGCTCATCATCTGTGAACGGTCATCCATGGAACGCCGGGAGGTGGTGTTTGTAAATATCATCTGCACATAGTGGGAGTCCGTCGTAACAATGGAACTTTCATTTACCGTAAAGGTGTTGACAAACTGCGCCAGCGTGACCGACAGCAGTACCGCCGTCACAAGCAGTATAGCAATAATAAACGCTTGTTTTTTTCCCATCAACTGAATATTTTCCACTGCCATGCGGAGAATCTCTCTGCCGCCGAGACGAGCAGAACCTTTGCTCTCCATTTTCGGCAGGTCATAAGAGAAGTTATTTACCTCTGTCATATCCAGTGTCGGACGCTCCTCGTCCAGCATCTGCACCCCATTTTCCACTCCCTCAATGAGAATGTCGCAGTCCATATTATTCTGAATATACAGCTTGCCGTCTTTCCACGCCAGATTCAGCTCAATTTTCTTCGGGATTTCTCCTTTTCTTGTGTACAGACGAAACGACGCCTGCTCATTGGACAAGTCCGTCTGCTCTAATTCTTTCAAGTAAATGTTCGAATCATCGCTGCGCTCATACGAATCGGACGGATTGTTTGGCTCATCCCGGACAATTCTTCCATCACACACTTCAATAATCCGGTCAGCAAAAAACTTGGCAATTCGTTTTTCATGAGTAACCAGCAGTACAAGACATTCCTTGGAAATGTTTTTCAGAATACTCATTGTACGAAGTGTGTTCTCCTCGTCCAGATTCCCGGTTGGCTCGTCTGCCAGTATGACATCCGGTGATTTTACCAAAGCTCTGGCGATAGACACACGCTGCTGCTGTCCGCCGGACAGCTTGGAAACCTGTTTCTTTTTGTATTTCTCGATGCCTAACATTTTCAGCACATAGTCAACCCGCTGGTCTTTTTCTTCCTCTGTCAAATCATAACGGTTCAATGCCAGCTTAATATTGTACGACACTGAATAATCCTGAAGGAGATAATAATTCTGGAAAATGTAATCAAAGTGGTCGTTGCGGATAGGCTCCATCACTTTCGGGTCATACTTTTTCACTTCCGTATCATTGATGACAATAGAGCCTCCGGCAAAGGTGTCCAATCCGCCTATCGTATTCAAAAGAGTTGTTTTACCGGAGCCGCTTTCTCCCAATATACAGACAAGTCCGACAGCGTCCAGTTCAAGGCTGACGTCATTCAGCACATGCTGTTCATTTTTCTTTCCTTTATTGTAATATTTATGTAAGTTTTTTACTTCAATCATGAGTTCAACCTCCCCTTCAGCAAGCGGTTAAAGAACAAAACCGTCAAGAAAATCAGCAGTACATTGTAGGCGATGTAAGTGATATAAGCGCCGGCATTAAAATACCACATCATTTCCTGAATAATCGGAATGCCCGCCAGTCGCAGAATCCACATCAGCACCAAAGTAACCAGCACTGAAAAGATGGTATAACACCCCATTTCAAAATAACTTATCTTTCGAATAACCTGCATTTTCATGCCGATAAACTTTAAGACAAAGTAGTCCTTAATGCGAATCTTCATGAGAGAACGTAAAATCAGCACTTCTGCCAGAAGTAGCATAACAAGTCCAAAAGCGGAGATTCCAATAATCATCAACCGCTGGGATACCAGTTCGGAATTGTAATCAATCACACTGATACGATAGGTGCTGATTCCCTCATACCCCTTCTTTTTCAGTTTCCGAAGTACCGAGTCCGTCTTCGCATAGTTTGTAATGTAAACAGACGCTTGTGTACTCTGCTTTTTGTAAAACTGGTCAAAGAAGTCTTGGCTTACCTCAATAAAATCGCTTGTGTTATCGTTAGTCTGCGGGAGAATTGTCAACACGTCCTGCACCAAATCTCCCACCGGATTGCCATCGTCATCATATGCCTGCGTGCTGTAAGAAACCTCTCCTGCCGCCGGGAAATCCTCACCATTGGCGGACAGTGTTGCCTCCATACCGTTTAATTCCTCATTCACAATCGGTACCAGCTTTGTCTTGGAACGATAGTCTTTGTAAGAGGCATCATAGTTATAGAGAAGACGGAACACATCGGAGTCCAGATTCGAGGAAAGCATCCGGCACATCGCAGTGGAAAAATAAACCTGCGTGGTGCTTTTCTTCAAAATTCCTACGATTTTTACATCTGTTTTGTAATACTGACCAGAATCCCATATGTTTTTCGCCATGAAATAACAAGTTTTTTCCGTATCCAGTACGCTCGTATCATCCGAATAGAGAACAATCTCGTTCTGGGATACCGGCAGTCTTCCCGCCGCCAAATCTCCCTCTGTCAGACAATCCGAAGACATCATAAAGCGGTTTTCATTGATAAAGGATAGCGTTTTCACTTCGGAAGAACCCTGCTGCTGATTGTTTCCAGAGCCGGATTTGGATTCTCTGGCTCTGCGGCTGCGTGAGGAGTCCCCGTAAATAAATTTGTAATCTTGGTTTTCCTCCAAATAAAAGTTAATATCATTTGCCACGTCGTAAATGTCCACTGTGGTCACATTGGCGATACTTGACAAAATGTCTTTATCTTCTTCTGTCATTTCTTCCCCATCCGAACGCTTAACTACAAGCCTCGTCGTGTCCTCCTTCTGGAATGCACTCTGTGAATAATTCCTTGTAGTGTAGTCGTCTTTATGCTGAAAAAGTTCCCCCACGAAAAGGAAAGAGGCAATGGCTATGACAAGCAAAAAGGTAGTAAACAAAACAGCTCTTCCTCTCTGCGTCTGACAATTTCTTTTTGCAAAAAGAAGGGCAATGCGTTTTTCCCAATGTCGGTCCATTTTTTCTTTTGACGCTTTTTCAATTAAATCGGAACTATTTTCCGAAACAGTGTCATTTGCCGCATTTATATCTTTCTTTTCTGTCAATGAAGAATCCGTTGGCGGATTATCCTGTACTTCATTATCCTGTATTGCATTATCCTGCATTGCATTTTGCTGCACTGCATTATTTACCGCCACATCTGATATCACCTGTCCGTCATGAATCCGAATTTTTCTTGTGACATATGCCTCTGCCTGATCATAATTATGCGTGACCATAATGACCAAACGATTCTTCGACAACTGGCTCAAAAGCTGTATAATCTGCTGTCCCGTTTCGCTGTCCAGATTTCCGGTCGGCTCGTCTGCCACAATAATTCCCGTATTCTTTGCCAAGGCTCTGGCGATAGAAAGCCGCTGCTTTTGTCCACTGGAAAGCTCCGAGGCACGATGTTTCTCATATTCCGACAATCCCACCTGCTCCAAATAAACTCTCGCTGTCTTTTCTGCCTCTGTCTGGGGTACTCCCATAACAAGTAAGGCACTCATAACATTGTCCAGTGCTGTGTAGTGTCCTACCAGACTATAGTCCTGAAATACATAGCCGATTTTTTTGCGTCGGTATTCCTCCCAGTCCTCGTCATCATACTGGAATGTCGCCTCGCCGTCCACGAACATTTCCCCTTCATCAAAGGTGTCCATGCCGCCAATGATATTCAATAAAGTAGATTTACCACTTCCGCTTTCTCCGGTAATTGCGACAAATTCACTTTCATAAAATGTCAGGTTCACTTTTCGAAGTGCCTGTGTCACTGCTGTTTCCGAATAGTAACTTTTACTGATTCCCTGCAGTTCAATCCTTATCTTGCCCACTTACTGTATTCTCCCTTCTTGTCGTTCTCTTTTATCCATAAAACCTTTCCGATAACCGGTAGGCGAACATCCTCTCAGTTTTTTAAACTGTCTTGAAAAATGCTCTACACTGTCATAACCGCATTGTTGTGCGATTTCTGCTATCGAGAGGTCTGTTCCATCCAGCAGATGTGAGGCAAAAAACACACGTCCCCAGATAATGTCCTGCTGAATTGTATGATGAAAAAAGTCTTTGTAAAGATGTTGCAGATACGAGGTGCTCATGCCCAGCCTTCCGGCGAGCTCCTCCGCCCCCTCCGGCTGATATTCATAATTCAAAATCTTTTTTCTGATATCCAGCAGCTCCTTGTGATAGAGCATTGTCTTGTCCCCGCTTTTCTGCGAAAACCGATAAAGGTCCACAAATTTATAAAGCAGAGAACGTAACATCTGGTTCACAATCTCATCATGGTGCAAGCCCACATCAAAAAATTCGTCCAGCAGTCGCGAGGTCATGCCCGACACAGCCTTGTTGTCCGGCAGCGTAATCGGTGTGTCGAAGGGAATCTCCAGTTTTTCCATAAAATCGTCCCCCGAATCGACATCAAAGTGAATCCAGTCATTGACAAAATGCCCGTCTCGTTTTCGATATATCTGAGGCGAACCTTTTTTGTACAAAAGATACGTGTTGGCAGGAATCCCTTCATAGTCACCATTTATCTTTATCTCTGACGGACATCGAAAGAACAAAAAAAGATAATCCCCTGAGCCATTGGGACGATTGATGTCAATTCCGCCTACATTCACGAAATCATATCCCATCATATGTACTCGGACCATGTGCTTAACCCCCTAGTATATTGTGCAGAAAACATCAAATTCAAATAACAGTTTTTATCATCCATGATTTTTCATTTTAGACGTTAAATCGTAATTAATTTAAGTTTTCTTAATTTTTATTATAACAAAATAAATCAAATATGCAATAGTTGTTTTGCAAAAATGTTCAGTTTTTTAAATTGCATAATTCTTCAACATAAAAATGCACGAACGCTTTGATTCGTGCATGAGAAGAAATTTCCTCCATATCCACATTCACTCATTTTACACCTCCACAACCCTGCGATTTGTATTATTATTCGCTAACTCTGTAGTGTCCAACAATATCATCTCGTCTTTCGAGT
>CAZFHT010000028.1:0-19695 GCA_964518785.1 uncultured Eubacterium sp. | reverse complement strand
ATTAACAATCAGAGTCAGAAAACTGTAATAAAGTTCTGTACTCATAAAAAAATAATAATACCTCTCATTCTCCGGTATTTCCATATAGCACTTTTTTGTACTCCACAACATTCTGTATGGAATATCGCGAATTACAGCATACTGTTCCGGCAGAACTTTCTTCAAATTTTTTATACACTTCAAACATTCAAGGTAACATATAATATATCCATAACAATGATTAAAGTTCTTTTTCTCTGTCATGATTGAATTGCTACGGATACGTCTATGATAAAAATTTTTCCTTATATGGCTCACTCTTTCAGCCAAAAGCATAGTTTGAAAAGTATATAATTCATCTTCATGAATTATGCCAGTGTAAAACTCTATTTTATTCTCAATCATAAAACGTTTTTTCACCATTTGAAGACATGGCATCACTCTGTATTCGCTATTTTTTTCCAATTCACACATGTACTCTATGCCAGTATAAACCATATTGTAATCATGGTTACGTATATAGTAAGAGTCCTTAAAAACAGACCTATCTTCAATACCATCATAAAATTCCTTAGCATCAAAATAAATAATATCAAGATTTTTCTCTTTACACGAATTATATAAGGTTTCCATTGTCTCCGGCTCAATATAATCATCACTATCAAGGAAGTAAATATACTCTCCCTCTGCATACTTTAGACCAATATTTCGTGCTGAGGAAACTCCTTTATTGCTCTGCTTTATAACTGTTATCCGGCTATCCTTTTGGGCATATTCTGTGACAATTTTTTGTGAGGAATCTGTAGAGCCATCGTTTACACATATTATCTGAATATTTTTTAATGTTTGATTAATAACACTATCCAGACACTTGCTCAAATACTTTTGTGCATTATATATTGGTATTATAATTGTGACATTTTTCTCTTTTTTTTCTGTATCATTATTTAACACGCATGCGCTGGCTTCATAGGGAATATTATTTTTTTTCTCGCTCCAAGCTGCTCCTTCTATGATGGATCGAATAAAAATATAATGTTGATAATTTAAGTAAAATTCTTCCTCATATTCCATGTTGCCAGAAACAATAAATCTGGTATCTTTTATTTTATATGCCATTTTTATTATTATGTCATTATTGCGATTACCCTTCATGAAATTATAGCAACAAGAAAGAAAAAAAGCAACATATTCCCTTTTCACTTCTTCATAAATCCCCTGTTCCATTAGTCGCATGTATACTGCATCCAAAATATCAACCAAACAATCCTGCACAAATTGCACATTTTCAAAATTCTCCACACTTAGAACTACAACATGCGTACCCTTTGGTTCGCTTTGTCGTTCTCCATCTGTTGCATTTTCATCCACACACAAAATTTCAATTTGCTGTGACTCTTGATTCAAAATTGCAGCAAGAACTGGTTGTATAAAATCATTCTCTTTCGAAATTGAAAATATAATACTAAGTTTGACATTATTCATATAATTCAAAATCCTCTCTTACAATTTTTCATTCATTTTCGGACTACCTTTGAAACAATATAACGAGGTCTTCCTTTCACCTCCTCATAAATCTTGGAAATATAGTATCCAATAACTCCAAGGCTAATCATGAGCAAACTTCCTATGAAAAGAAGTAATAATATGACCGTTGTAAATCCCTCAACTGCATGTCCCATAAAATACCGCACCAACGTCTGTACACTCAGGGCAACGGCTAGCACGAGAAAAGCTATGCCTGCCGCAGTCACAAATTGCATTGGTGCAGACGAAAAAGCTACAATATTAGTAATCGCATATTTAATCAAGGAACCTGTTGACCATTTCGATTCTCCCTCTTCTCTCTCGGCAACATCAAACTCAACTTCTGCCTTTTCAAATCCCACCCACGAGGACAATGCCCTAAAAAAAGCATTTTTCTCTTTTAATTCCAATATCTCATCAACCACTTTACGGTCCATTAATTTAAAATCAGAAGCTCTGGACATATCAATCTGTACAGCTCTTGATATAATCTTATAGAATAGTCCCGCACTCGCCTTATGAAGAACACTTTCTTTTCCCCGGAAACGCTTTACACCTTCTATAATTTCGTAGCCTTGCTCCCATAAATGATACATTTCTATTATCGTTTCCGGCGGATGCTGTAAATCACAGTCCATAACAACACAACAATCTCCCTTCGCATTTCTCATTCCGGCAAAAATTGCAGACTCTTTGCCAAAATTTCTTGAGAAGCGAACACCCACAATAGAATCATTCTCCTTGGATAAATTTTCAATTTCTTTCCAGGTTCCATCGCAAGAACCATCGTCCACAAACACAATTTCATAAACAATATGATTTTCCTGCAGCACACTTCCGATTGCTCTGGCTGCCTTTCCAATCATCTTTTCCTCGTTATACGCCGGCACCACTACTGACAGACTCATCTGATTTGCCTCCATTAAATTAAATCACTATTTTATACCATTACTATTACTTTTTCTTTTTCTTACATAACAACAGAATATTATTAAAACAATTATTAATGACATAACACTAATAACAAAACCAATCTTTAATCCCCGCACATGATAATTCATCACAATGACATTTTCGCCTTCACTAACCGGGATTGCAAGAAAGCATCCCAATACTTCCTTATAATTTTTTTCTTTTCCATTCACAGTCACACACCACCCTTTATCATAAGGAATTGTCAGCAACATATATCCATCCTTAGCTGCTGTATAACTGCCATTTATGTTTCCATCCTCAATTGATTTTATCTGCAATTGTTCTGACTTCAACTGATTAATAACCGTTTCAAATAAGGACATATCTAATTTGTAAATAACCGGTTCGAAGGTTGTACTCTCATCGTATTCTCCTGTCAGTTCAATGACAGACTTATTGGATGTAGAAAAGTCTAATCCAAACACTTTAATTGAATTCCACACTGAATATTTACCACGGTCCTCCTCATTTATCCTCAAATTAACCGTTCTTTTTCCATGCATATCAATATATCCGTAAATAACATCACCATCTGTTCCCTGAACTTCCCATTTGTTTTTTTCAACGGTGCTGTAATCTACCTTTTCAAACAACCTGATATCTTCACCAGCCAGTGCCGAAAACAATTCATTCTGATATTCAAATGGATTGCTGTTTTCCAAAGAGACGTTTTTTATTTTTTTCTCTGTAAAAATTCCAAGTGATAAGGCATAAGGATTATAATAATAATCTCCCCTTTTCTCTTCTCCCGGAATGTTATACTCACTGATTACATACTTCACGCCGAGCAGCGAATCGGAAGTAAGAATCGGACAGCGGTAGAACGGCATTCGGTTTGACTGCGTATAACCCAAATTATGAAGCATATCAGAAACATTTTGTTCCAGTGTTGAACTGTAATGAGATATTCCCGCATAACCATATGCCAGATTCTCTGACATACTGCAATCTAATCTGTGTTTTGTTGTTTCTATTCGATAAAAGCTGCTGCCGTCGTCCTGATTTTGAATCGCAGCAATCTGCTGGGTTACCTTGTCAGAATATTCTTTGTAATCTGAATTATAAGCCAAATACATATTCTTGTAGGACTCATACATATTAAGTGAAAGCTCCAGCCAAATCACTCCAATCAGCATAAAACTCACCAACTGTCTCTTCAACTGAGAAGTAAGGACAGTACTCCAAACAAAAAGAAACATTTCCGCTATAAGAAACAATATCGTGATATACAACATTCTTTTACTGTCTGCCAACTGTTTATAGTTTAAGAAGAAACCAACCAATAAAGCAGCAAACGAAATAACAAACATCTTTATTGATTTTGAAATTTTTTCTATTTTGTAATTTTCCATACAATTTCCGGCAAGAATCAAAATCGACATTATGATTACATAACCATACCGACAAAAATAAGAGGCTGCATATCGCAATCCGTTCCAAACGCAATCCGTCGGAGTAAAAATCGCTGACAACACCAAGAGGAAAGACAAAATAAAATAACAGAGTCTTTTTTTCCAGCTTATGTTTCCATTGAAATAAAAGCACAGTGCCAGCACGAAAACAAGCCCACTGCAAAACAAGTTTAACTGATTGGAATTTCCCAATGCCCCAATCACATTCCCTTGAATAATCTCAATGACGGACTCTCTAAAGCCAAACTTGATTTGTGATAACAATTCGTTTCCTTTTCCATTAAACAAAGAAATAATGGTGGGAACAAACAGTACCGCACTCAATCCAATCCCAAGAAGATTGTAAGCAATATATTGAAACCCTGAAACAAAAAAGGACTTTATTCCTTTTTTGCCATTCACTCCCAAATAGAGTACAAGAAAATAAAAAGCAGAAAACAAAATAGACATATAGGCGGAGTACCAATTACATAAAATCAGCCCGCCAACTGCAAGAGCAATGTAGATTCCCCTCTTTTCGTACACAAAAAAATCAACAGCCATCAATAACAACGGAAGCAGAATAACTCCATCAATCCACATTATATTGCTCATTTGTAAAACAGTATACGACATCAGAGCATAAGTCTGGGAAAGCAAAAGAATCCGCTCCTTTGATAAACCGGAAAAATGCTTTCCAAAATAAATGCAAGACGTCAAACCGCATAAAGAAAACTTCAAAATTGTTAGAATAACAAAAAATAGTTTAATGTCTTCGAAGAAAAAAACCAACAAATTCAGAGGACTGCTCAAATAATAAGCATACAACCCTACATTTGAGCCGCCCAGCGACTTTGTAAAAGAGTATCCTAAACTGGCATCCCCATTCAAAAGATTTTTGAAATACGAAAAAAAGTCAACATACTGTTGATTCATATCCCACAACAAAATATTTCTATCACCAAAAGGATATCCACCCAAAAGTGCCCACACAATCAGGTAAAGAATACCCGGTGCCAAAAAGGCAATTAACATTAATAATAATTTTTCTCTCTTTTTGCTATTCATATATAATTCCTCTACTCTCCCTTAACTCCTATTATCTCTGTGTACTGTTTGTATTCACTTTGAATGTAAAAATAATTTTTCGTTTTCCCCTTGATTCCAAGTTCCTCAAACCACTCCGCTGTCAGCTTATTTTTCAACATAGTCTTTGTGGGTTCAGAAAGTGTATTATAATTCCACAAGCTGGCATGCAAAGCATAATTGATGTAATCTTTCTCTAACTCCTCGTAGTATCCTTCTTCAACCAACCGCTCTTTCAATGCAGTAAGTGCAGCATAAAAACACATCCATGAAGATTCCCTTGTCTTTGACAACGAATCCTTTGCATCTCTCCTCTGGTGTGCCAGCACCTCCGGAACTACTGCAATTTTTTTTGCAAGAACAATAGAACTAAATACAAAGAGCATGTCATTACTCGTCCTCTGCTCTTGAAACTGCAAATGATTTTTTTCTACAAACTCCCGGTTGTAAAGTTTGTCCCACGCCCATCCCACGAAAACTTTAAAAACATTCATCGTCATCTGCCGAAATGAAAATGGCTCATACGGTGGTATTTCTTTCTCTCGAACCACCCATGTAGTCTCCACAAATTTGTCATCCTCTGTGTGATACTGATTGGACTTATAAACAACAAAATCTGCTTTCAGTTTCTCTGCCTTTACATAGGCTTTTTCCAGCATCTCTTTATCAAAAAAATCATCTCCATCCAGGAAGGATAAATACTTCCCTGTTGCACGACGCATACCATTATTTCTGGCTGCACCTGCTCCCGCATTTTTCTGAGTAATCACTTGAACACGTGCATCTTTTTTTGCATACTCTTCCAATATAGAAAGAGAATCATCTGTGGAATCATCATTCACACATATAATCTCAATATCCTCCAATGTTTGTCCGATAATACTATCCATGCATTGCCTGATATAATCACTCAAATTGTACACAGGTACAATAACAGAAACCTTAGGCTGTTTCACTTTTTCACCTTCCTCAAAAGTTTTTTAATTAAATATTTTATACGTGTCGGTATATACATGATTACATAACCGACCTTATATGTCGTTGAATTTTTTATTTTGTTTAATTCTTTATCCGCTTTTGACCTCTTCGGTTGTTTTATCTTCGACACATATTTTAAGTAGTAGTCCTCCGGATATTTGATCAAAAGCGACAGTTTATCCTGTGCCAACGGAGTAAACAAAGACAAATCCAATTCACCCAGCTCCTGTGCTCTCTTGTACTCCTTACTAATACGTTCAACATATTCTCTCTTAAAAGAGGCATCAATACGGGACAAAGTAAAAGTATAATTGCCATAACGTTTCAAGTGATAATAACCTTTAAATTTTTCCCAAAGTTCTTTATTCTCCGGTTTCATAAAGATGTCTTTAATATAATCATATTCGATATTCATGGCATATACTTTTTCTTTACTGTTAACAGAGGAATTGGGATTATCTCTTCGATTCATATAGTATGGCTTGTCCAAAAACATCGCTCTCTTCGCATAAATGAAGGTCTGCCAGAAAAAACCATTGTCCTGAAAAGATGCACCCGGAGTTTCGTGATGCCGAATATGATGCTTTTCTAAAAAATCTCGGCTGTAAATCCCACTCCACGTGTTCATAATAAATTTCGTTAATTCCGGTTTTTCACTGGGATTAACAACCTGATTATAATTTTCTCCCGTCTTATCTAAATGATTGTAAACCAAATGCATATCCTGAGTTACAGCATTTGTTGTAAATCTGTAAAAATCAGCTTTTACAAAGTCCAGCTTATTTTCATTGGCAACTTTATAAAGGTCCTCATACATTCCAAGAGGAACATAGTCATCCGGCTCTACAATGCCTATATACTCCCCAGTTGCCTTGTCTAAACCGATATTCATAGCGATTCCATAGCCGCCGTTTTCCTTATCAACAATGACAAAACGATTATCATTTTCTGCATAACGCTGCAAAATTTCCAAAGAACGGTCAGTCGAACCATCATTAATACATATTATTTCAATATCATGTAAAGTCTGCCGCCGGATACTCTCCAAACACTCCTCCAGATACATTTCCACATTGTATGTCGGTACTATAATTGAAACTTTCGCTTTTGCCATTGGATTTACTCCGTCCTTTCTTGTTTTCATCAATCTCTAAAATAAATATCTCTTGTATATACTTTGTCTTTGACGTCCTCTAATTCACTGTCAAACCGATTCGCCACAATTACATCACTAATCTTCTTAAATTCATTCAGTGACGAAACAACATTGCTGTTGAAAAACTCTTCTTCCTTTAAGGCAGGCTCATAAATAACTACCTGAACCCCCTTCGCCTTGATGCGTTTCATAACACCCTGAATCGAAGACTGTCTGAAATTATCCGAATTTGCCTTCATCGTAAGCCGGTAAATTCCCACAACAGGCTTTTTGTTTTCAGGAAATCCTACTTTTGCAAGAATCTGCTCAGCAATAAAATCCTTTCGTGTTGTGTTTGCATCAACGATTGCTCCGATAATATTGTTAGGCACCTTTTCATAATTAGCAAGAAGCTGCTTTGTGTCTTTCGGCAGACAATATCCGCCATATCCAAAGGATGGATTATTATAGTGTTTTCCAATCCTTGGGTCAAGTCCGATTCCCTCAATAATCTGCTGTGTGTTCAAACCGCGAACTTCTGCATAGGTATCTAGTTCATTAAAAAACGACACTCTAAGCGCCAGATAAGTATTGGCAAACAGCTTCACAGCCTCCGCCTCCGTTGGATTCGTATACAAAATGTCAATCTCTTCTTTGATAGCACCCTGCTTCAGCAATTCCGCAAATGTGTGAGCTGCCTCTACTAAACGCTCGTCCTCTAAAGGAGCACCTACAATAATTCTTGACGGATAAAGATTGTCATACAAAGCCCTGCCTTCACGAAGAAATTCTGGTGAAAAAATAATATTATCACAATGATACTTTTCTCTTACCGACAAGGTATAACCAACAGGAACCGTGGACTTAATCACCATAATAGCTTTCGGGTTAACTTCCATTACAAGTTCAATTACATCCTCGACAGATGTTGTGTCGAAATAATTCAGTTTTGGATCATAATTTGTCGGCGTTGATATAATAACAAAATCCGCATCTTGGTATGCCATTTTCCCATCTGTCGTCGCTGTCAAATTCAATTTCTTTGTAGATAGATAATCCTCAATTTCAGCGTCAATGATAGGTGACTTTCCATTGTTAATCATCTCGACTTTTTCCGGTATAATATCAACGGCATATACATCATTATTTTGAGCTAATAATATGGAATTTGACAGTCCTACATAGCCTGTCCCGGCAACTGCTATTTTCATTTCAACCTCATTTCTGTGCAAACCTCTGCACCAATTTTTTTAACCTGACAACTGGCATAAGCCACCATTTTTTACGTAAGGACACAACACTCATTTCTCCATTTTTGTCCAGACATACACCATACTTATTATCCATCGGAATTATTTTCGATTGCGTAATCTTTGTTTTGAGATCCGTACTAAATCGAAGTGCCTTCCTCTGTATAACATGTTCATTTAATTCGGTTTCAAAGAATCCTCCATTCTTTTTCCATATCCGCCAATACGACACCGGGATTGTCCCCTCAAAATACTTCAACGTACTAAACTTCATGAGCCACGTAGAAACTTCCTGTGTATCGGCTACCGGCAGTTCATATCTTTTATTCCGAAACCAAAAGAAAATTTTAACGGAATCATCTTGTCCAATACCAACAAAATTCATATACCCTTGCAGATATAATTTACTTTTTTTTCTCTTCACCTGATTTATCTGCACAATCAAAGATGACAGCAAACGAACCTCATTCTCTCCTACACATATTTTCGCATCTTTCTCCAAAAATTTTAAGCTGACAGCTTTTTGATATTTAATGGACAATGCACCAATCATCTGGGAATAATTAAGATTTCTCTGTGCAAGAATAATCTCATCATCAATCTCTGTCAACACCTCTTGTATTTTTTTGCGGTACTGCTGTATTTCTTCCTGATTCATCACCCCATCCGGTATTTTCTTTTGACGAATTCTTGACTGTAACTCATACATAATAGCATACTGAATACAATGCGGTATCTCACCATACCGTTCTCGGTACAACGCCAAAATATACTGTGAAAATCGTTCCAAATGGTAGGTATATCTTTTCGGTTTAAATTTACCCGCCTGCAATATGGATAAATTATTCTCTGATGAACGTATCCGATAATAATAAACCCCTTCACTAACTAAACCAAGCGTCATCTTATCCATTAAAATCCGCATACACTCTCTGGCATCAATACCAACGACCTGCGTTGTATCAAAATTTATCTTTTTTGCAATTTCGTTCCTGACAAAAGAAGACCCCAAGTGCAACTGCACTACATCCTGTTCTTCGAATAAAGAAACAACCCTCGTTCCTTTCTCATATTTATAATTAAGTGCATGCGGTCCTTCTTTTGCGCCAAAATACACCATGGGAATTGAAACAATATCCGTCTCCTCTTTATGTTTCTCAAAAAAATCATATACCTGTTCAAAGGAATCGTAACAAATCTTATCATCGGAGTCCAGAAAGTTAACATATTCTCCAGTAATATACTGCAGCCCCGTATTGCTTGCCGACGCACGACCTTCATTTTTCTGATGGAGCACTATTATATTATCCGGATATTGTTTTGCATACCTATCACATAGCTTTCCAGAACCATCTGTCGAACCATCATCTACCATAATCAACTGAATATACTGAAAGCCTAACGTCTGCCGGACAACACTTTCAATCGCCTCTTCCAAATATTCTTCACTATTATATACAGCCATTACGACAGAGATTTTATAGGGATAATTCTTCACAGCATTCATCTTTGTACTCCTTCGCCCATTCTCTCCTCCAGTTCCTGTACAAACTTATTCCTCGGCACTTTTTTCACAAACAAATCGCCAAAGGAAAACCAAAAAGCAAACGCCGGAAATACTTCAAACGGCAGGAACAGACATTCTGTCATCGTTGCCACCACAAATCCCACGCAGGTTGCCGGGATTAAAAAAGCATACGTCGCATTTTTTCTTCGGTTTGTCAGATAAAATTTTACAGAAAAACCCACTGCCAGCACAGTGATGATTCCATAAAAAAACATACTAATGATACCATAAGTATACCCAAACTGCAACCAGTTGTTATGGGCATGATTTTTTTTCTTTCCGTTAATCACCAGCGACACGTTTTTGTGTCCGGCGTAATTCAGTTTTTTTGCATAGCCTTTGTAAATATCGATTCTGCCGCTGGTAAGGGCATTTAACCCTTTTGTGTTTTCCAACACATAAATAAACCGTTCCACTGCATTGTCCGGCACATCCTCTTCCCTGACTGACTCCTCCGGCGGCAACACCCGTGTACTTTCCACACCCTCGGACTCTGCCACCACTGCCTCGCCAAAATCCTCGATTTTACTTCCATCGGCAAGATACAGCGTCTCCCCCTCGAAGATAATCGGATTTCCAATCCATTTCGGCAGATATGTTATCCCCGCCAGAAAGACCGGATACAGACAGACCGAGAACAATGTCGCCAGCAGGAGATTTTTCAGAAAACCCTTCCACATATGGGATTTCGATGAAAAATACACCCGGAAGGCAATCCACATAAGCAGGATTACGGCGATTGCTCCCATGGAGGTTCTTGCCTGCGTCATCAGCAGATAAAAAATCACAAGGGCAAGGCTGATGTAAGTCATCAGATTTTTTTTCCAGTTGCGTCCCGTCTCTACAATCCAGTCCAAGTCTGACATATATACAGCAAAGATAATGTAGAGATACAGTGCAAAGGTATTGGGATTTGTAAAAATCCCGGCATACCGCCCACCCGGATACAACGGACGGAACAAAAAGGATACGAACGCCATCATCCAAAATGAATATTTTACGGCGTCCTTAAAACATTTCCACAAAAGGTCTTTTCTTGTGTGATTCTGCCACACAAAGAAAACAGCCGTAAATACCAGTGCCAGTATGATTCCCAGACCACAGGCTTTTTTCGGCACCAACAGGTCGGACACCGTAAAGGCGATACACATGCCAAACCACGCAATCCACACAGAACGTCGCCAGTGAACCCGCACCAGCGAACGGTCCAGAGATAAGATGGCAATCGCAATCATCAGCACGATACCACAAGCCGTATTATAAAAATAACTCTCTTTATGCAGCACGTACCGGACGATGCAGAACAGCACCAAATCTGCCACAAAGCACCATGTTATCAGCCGATATTTTGTTTTATCTTTTATCTTCCCCACAAATGGAATCCATGGCTCCAACAGAGCAATGAACATATTCTGTAGTTTCCCCATTTCTTTATGACCTCCACACAGCCAGCACCGTCTGGAACATTAGCAGGAAATCTTTTCCCGGCGAATATTCCATCAGATATTCCAAATTATACTTCATCTTTTCGGGCAAAACCTTATCAATATAGGTTTTGTCAACATCTTCTCCCTCCGCCAAAAGACGGTCCTCGTCTTTGTAGGCGATACTTGCCTTAGACGTCACCCCGGCAGGCAGTAAAAGGGTTGCCATCATCTCCGGGGTATAAGCAGCCACATAGCGGGGCACCTCCGGTCTTGTTCCCACAATGGACATATCCCCTTTTAAAATATTTATCAATTGAGGCAGTTCATCCAGACGGACTTTACGCAGAAATTTTCCTACTGCCGTCACTCTGGAGTCTCCCTCTGTCGTCACCTGTGTCCCCTTTTTCTCGGCATCCGCCACCATGGTGCGAAACTTGATGATACGAAAAATCCGCCCATAGGTCGTCACCCTCTCCTGACAAAAGAAGACGCCGCCCCTTGATGTCGTTCCCACCAAAATTCCGATTATGAGCATAACCGGCCACAAAATCAGCAGAAGAACCAAAGCCAGCAAAAAATCCATACACCTTTTCAAAGCAAGTGAAAACGGATGCTTTTTTAAATGGTCATAATAAGGTCGAATCTCATCCCGGCGCAGGTTATCCGGCAGTTTCTCCCACTTTTTCATAGGACTCCTCCGTTTCATTCAATCCCATCATTATTTCAACACGTCCTCCAGACAGTTCAGCACATAACTGACATCTTCGTCCGACAATCCGGTATGTAGCGGCAAGGTGATTTCATTGGCAAACATCTCATAAGAATTCGGATATTTTTTTATATCGAAACCGAAATTTTTATAGGCTGTAAGCAGCGGAAGCGGTTTGTAATGAACATTCGTTGCCACGCCTTTTTCTGCCATTCTTTCAATCACTTCGTTTCTCTGTTCCTCCGCTGCACCATCAAGACGCATAAGGAACAAATGCCCGCTGGAACTCACCTTGTCATCATAGTGACACAGACTGCTCAGATGGTACTTGCCCCTCCCATCATTCAGCCGTTCCAGTCCCTTTTCATACATTCGTATGATTTCCTTTCTTCTGTGCAGCAAGCCCGGATACCGCTGTAACTGAACAAGACCGATGGATGCCATAATGTCTGTCATATTACACTTATATGCAGGGTACAAAATGTCATATTCCCATGCACCCGGTTTTGTTTTCGCCAAAGCATCTTTGGACTGTCCATGGAGAGAAAGCAACATATATTCTTTGTAAATCTCCTCAGAATCCACTCCTGGAAGTTCTCTCCATGTAACAGCACCGCCCTCTGCCGTAGTGAGATTTTTTACCGCATGAAAGGAGAAGGTTGTAAAGTCTGCCATTTCTCCACTTTTTCTTCCCTCTCGCTCTGCACCAAACCCATGGGCAGAATCTGCCATAATCAAGATTCTTCCCAGTACCTTTTGATACGGATTCTCAGATGGTGTAAAAAGTGCAGATTTCCGTTCTGCCATCTCAACGATTTTATCGTAGTTGCACATCACACCGGCAATATCTACCGGCACTACCGCCTTTGTCTGCGGCGTTATGGCTTTCTCCATCTCCTCATAGTCCATCTCATAACTGTCTTTTGCGACGTCTATAAGCACTGGAGTAGCACCGGTATGACAGATGGCACTGGCAGTCGCCGTATACGTATAAGCAGAAGTAATCACTTCGTCTCCCGGCCCGATACCGAAAAGACGCAGTGTCATTTCCATAGAGGCTGTCGAGGAATTGAGACACACTGCTCTTTTCGTATGGCAGTATTCTGCAATTCTCTTTTCAAATTCTTTTGTCTTCGGTCCGG
Source organism: uncultured Eubacterium sp. (assembly GCA_964518785.1). GTDB lineage: Bacteria > Bacillota > Clostridia > Lachnospirales > Lachnospiraceae > Eubacterium_F. The sequence goes on along the minus strand of CAZFHT010000028.1, from coordinate 6,529 downwards.
TAGTAATCCACCCGGAACGAAGTGTATCCGCCACTTCCCGAATTTCCTCCTCACTGATATCCGGCGGTGAAAACGGTATCCGTCGTTCTGACATGACAATCTTCCTTTCCCAACTTTTCTTTGCATGAAACGACCTCCCTATTTAGGGAGGTCGTCTGTCTGTTCTCATCTTGCACTACGGTTCTAAAGTAGGCTGAGGACTTGGCGTAGAATCAGAATCTTCTTCCTCATCGTCCTCCACATCTTCTGCCGTCTCTTTCATTACTTTCTTCATCTTCTTTGTAATTTTCGCTACAGAATCATAATTCGGCTCGCAGACATACAACGTAGTGGAGCGGATGGAATAGGTTGCTTTCCTTGCTCCGGTACCTTCTGCATTCGCATACACAATCTTCCACTGAGCCATATCGTTCAACTGCATATTGCAGAGTGAAGTAATCTTTTTCGTAGACATATTTGTCTGGAACATACTCTTGGATTCCTTCAGCAATTCAGAGAAGTTCGGCAAAATAGACGGCGACATTGCCTTGTTCAGAATCGCCTCAATCATATGCTGATGGTCTCTTCCTCGCTGGTAGTCACCATTTGCAAAATGATGACGCTCACGACAAAATGCCAGTGCTTTCTTTCCGTTTACTTTATTATAGCCTTTCTTAAAGGAGTAATGAGTTCCTGCTCCGTCCGGACCCCAGTCCGAAATAAAGTCATAATCGGAGTACACCTCAACACCACCCAGAAGATTTACGATTTCCTTCACACTGGTAAAGTTCACTCGCACATAGTAATCAATATCGATATCATACAGCTTTTCTAACGTATTAATCGAACAATCCACACCGTAAATACCGGCATGTGTCAGCTTGTCACACATATCACCGGAAAGGGACTCGCCGCCCGTTGTATAAAGCGGAACATAATAATCTCTCGGTGTACTCGTAAGAAGAATTTTCTTCGTCACCGGGTTAATCGTAGCGATAACGTTTACATCACTTCGGCTGGTCGTGGAAATATCACCATATACGTCGATACCACTGATATATACATTAAATGGTTTTGTCGTAACATCGGTATCTGCCACTTCTCTCTCCACTGTCGTGGTGATGGAATTATTCATCAGTTCTCTTGTGTCCTCGCTAAAGGTACTGTAATGGTCCTCCACCGTGTTCAAAAATGCCTGATTAAATACAACAACCTGAACTTCCTTCGCATATAATGCGTCCACCAGTGTGGTTGTATCATCATACTCTGTTATATTTAACTTCGAGCCTAACTGTCCTTCCACATCGGAAATGGTAGTATCGGTATTTTCCCTGTCCTGCACACTCAAAATACCATAGCTGTAGTCTTTGGCATCGCCAATCGTCTGAGCAGTATCATCCTTCAGCACATAGAAGGAAATGACATCAACCTTCGTCTCTGCCCCGCCAATTTCGTCCACAGCGGCATAGGCGTCATACATATAATAGCTGCCGCCCACAAAGAAAGCACAGAAGAAAATGCACAATATTCTTCCAAACCAATAGCTGTTATTTGTCAACTGGCTCATAACCTGATAGGCAAGGAGCAGGACACAGACCACAATCAGCGTCACAACGTACTTGGTCGGGATAAACCCTACATAGATAGACAATCCGCAGACTGCCACAGACAGCAAAAACTGCACGATTAAAAAGACAAGACTTATCTTTCTTTGCAATAGTATCTTCACTTGAATCCTCCGTTCTTTTCCTAGAAGTACTGCCCTATTACAGCATCCAGATTATTATATAACATTACTTTGTAAAAATCAATTCTAAAACTCGATTCGCAGCATTTTGGTCCAGATATTGAAATGTGTCCTTGTTGAACTGTTCTGCTCTTTCTCCCCGGACAAAGCCGTTTTTCCACAGTTTCTCCAGTTCGTTCTGGTTCTTCACCACAGCACCTGGCACATAATCTTCATAATTTTGGTAAAATCCTCTACCGCTTTTTTCGAACGTTTCCAAGTCATAGGCGTAAAAAACCATCGGTCTCTGCAAGAGACAGTATTCAAAAATAATTGAGGAATAATCGGTAATCAGACAATCCGCCGCCGACAGCAGTGTAGTCACACCGGAAAACCGGGACATATTCCATACTTTTCCATGAAAATCATTCTGAAATTCAGCCTCGTAATTTTCTGCCACATGAGGGTGCAGACGCAAAAGCAGGCGGTCATTCTCTCCCATTACCTGTGTGAGATGTTCCAGATTCAGATGTAACGCCGGCTCTGTCGTCTCATCATCCCGGAATGTGGGAGCGTATAAAATACAGCGTTTTCCATCCAACTCCGGGTAATGCTGAAAAAATGCTTTCCTTTTCTCTTTCATCTTCTCCTCATTCAAAATGAGGTCGGTCCGGGGAAGTCCCAGAATAAAAATCCGTTCCTCCGGCACTTGAAAGGCACTGGCATATTGTTTTTTCGTCCGTTCGGAATTCACAATGAGATGGGTAATTCTTTTATTCGCTTTTTTCGCCAGTCTCGCCACTTCTCCCACTTCAGAATCCAAGCCAAACTTCTTTATACTTCCTGTCCCATGCCACAGCTGTACTACCTTTGCCTTTTTCGAGAAAGGCGTGTATGCCATGGGCATAAATTCATTATCCATAAATATCGTTCCCGCCGTAGCCATATGATATGCTTTCCCGACAAAAAAAGAGAAGGGATGACGGACACCATCCCGCTTTGTCAAAAAAACCTGTTTCATTTCGGGCATTTTTTTCTTTATCGCACTGGCTACAATACCGATATTTCCTTCCGGACTGTCATCGTGAGTCGCCACAAAGAAAACCTTCTTTTGCTGCAAGGGGCAGACTCGGAAAACAGTGAAGAAAAAGGCAAACAGATAATAGCCCACTTTTTTTATCATATCATCAGTCTTTCATATTTAAGTCATTTTTAATTTTGGTGGTGGAGATACCTTCTGTTCTAGGCAGATACACTACCTCACAGTATTCTTTCAGGAAATCAAACTTGCCTTCCCAATCGTCTCCCATAACAAAAACGTCCACGTTGTTATTTACCACATCATCAATCTTCTGTTCCCATGTGTACTCTGGAAGAACTTCATCCACGTAGCGGACTGCCTCCAGAATTTTTTTTCTGTCCTCAAATGAGTGATATGCCTTCTTTCCCTTCCCGGCATTAAATTCATCCGAGGAGACAACAACAATCAGATAATCCCCCAGCGCCTTCGCCCGGCGAAGCAGATTGATATGTCCTACGTGTAATAAATCAAATGTTCCGTATGTGATTACTTTCTTCATTTTCCTTCTCCTTTAGTTCTCATTGTCTTGTGCGTCCAGCTTTGCCTCGTAAAAGCTGACAACGTCCTCGACTGCTCCTTCTGCGATGAGCTGTCCCTGTTCAAGCAAAATTCCCCGGTTGCATATCCGCAGCACCTGGCTGACGGAATGGGATACAAAAAGCACTGTCACACCCTTGTCAAACATACTCTGGATTCGTTTCTCGCATTTCTTTCTGAACTTGGCATCACCGACACTCAGCACCTCATCCAAAATCAAAATGTCCGGTTCTACAATCGTAGCAATCGAAAAACCAAGCCTTGCTTTCATACCGGAGGAGTAATTTTTTACGGGTACGTTGATGAAATCTCCCAGTTCTGAAAACTCGACAATTTCATCATATTTCTCCTTCAGGAAATCTTTGCTCAGTCCAAGCATGGAGCCGTACAGGAAAATATTTTCCCTTCCCGTATACTGCCGGTCAAAACCGGCACCCAGTTCCAAAAGGGGAGCAATCTTCCCATTGGTCACTACCTTGCCCTCTGTTGCCTTCAAAACCCCGGAGCATATTTTAAGCAATGTACTTTTTCCGGCACCATTCAGTCCCATGATACCGAGGCGGTCTCCCTTGCGAACGGTGAAGTTCACATCCCGCAATGCCCAGAATTCCTGGTACATCAATTCTTTTTTTATCATTTTAATGATATATTCTTTTACATTATCTACCTTTTCTGAACTGAGGTTGAACTTCATGCTCACATGGTCAACCTTCAATGCCACCGGTCTTTTTGCCATAATTTTTTCCCCTTTCTCCTCATCCTATATGTGCAGAATAAAGGAATCCTGCTTGCGGTAAAACACAACCATTCCCACGCCCAACATCACAACGGCAAACACAGACGTATACAGCAAAAGCGTTTGGTCTAAAGGCTGTCCGAAAATGGCACGTCGAAAATTGTGTATTACGCCAAACAACGGATTCAATTTTATCATTCGCTGGGTTCCTGCCCCCATATTGTCCACGAAATAGAAAATGGCACTGCAATACATGATAAGCATCAGCATAACACTCCACAAATATTCAATATCCCGGAAAAATACACACAAGGTGGCAAGAATCATCCCCACACCCATAGCCAGTACAAAAAGGTTTAGCAGGGGAATTACCGACGCCAGCATATAAGCATTCAGCGGTGCCTTATAAGAGCCGGTCGCCACAAAGAAAATCATAACAAACAACAGCACCACCAAGGAAATCAGGAAAATAACAAAGTTCGCCAAAATCCCTGACAACGGGTAAATGTACTTAGGAACATATACCTTTTTAATCATGGCACTGTTTGAACGAATGGACTTCATGGCACTGTTCGTCGCCGACGAGAAAAAGGAGTACAGCAGCCGTCCGGTCAGAACGTAAACCGGAAACGGAACGCCATCAAAGGCAGCGTCATGGCTGTTTCTTCCCAACAGACCTCCAAACACCACAGACAAAACAATCATCGTAAGTAACGGTTCTATCAGCGTCCACAACATTCCCAGATAGGAACGGCGATAACGCAGCTTTATGTTTTTCTTAACAAGTTCCCCCAGCAAGTAAACGTACTTGCGGAAGTTCTCTATAAACTGTTTCATCTCTAATCCATCCTTTTTGTTTTTTCAATCAGTTGATTATAGCACCATCTTTCATATTTCGTCAACTACCCAGTGAAAATTTCAACATATTATTGACATATTTCCCTCTTATGGTATCATTGTAGATGTTATTTTATGCTTAAAAACTCTTACATTGAAAGACTGGAGACTGAATTATGTATAACATGGAAAAACAACATAAGTTAGGCAAACTTCATGCCTTAGAACGTATCTGTATGCTGCTGGACGAGGATTCTTTCCGCGAGATTGGTTCTAATATCACCAATCTGGAGGATGCCTTCAATATTAAAAAGGGACAGTTCCCGTACGATGGCGTTATTACCGGCTACGGTACCATCGGCGGTCAGAAGGTAGTTATCTACTCGGAGGATTTTACTGTTATCGGCGGTACACTCGGAAAACAGCATGGTTTCAAGATTGCCAACGCCATTAAAATGGCGATTGAAAACCGTTGTCCTGTCATTGGGATCAACGATTCCGGCGGAGCCCGTATTCAGGAGGGTGTCAACGCCTTGGCAGGTTACGGAGAAATCTTCTATTATAATACAATGGCATCCGGTTATATTCCGCAGATTTCGATTATTGCAGGAAACTGTGCCGGTGGTGCTGTCTATTCACCGGGAATTACCGATTTTATTTTCGTAATTGATAACATCAGCCAGATGTTTGTTACCGGGCCAAAGGTAATTAAAAGTGTGACAAACGAAGACATTACTGCGGATTCTCTCGGCGGTGCAAATGTACACGCCTCAAAGAGTGGTGTGGCTCATTTCCATATGCCGGACGAAAAGACTTGTTTCAGTCGTGTCCGCGAGTTGATATCAATTATCCCGCCTTGTTATGATGAGGGTTATATCCACACAAATAAGGCTTTGACAAAGTATAACTGGAATTTACAGTTTAATGATAAGCTGGCTCACATCATTCCTGAGCAGAGTAACCAGAGCTATGACATTCACGATGTTATTGACGGCATTGTGGACGAGGATTCCTTCCTCGAAGTTCAGGAGGAATTTGCCCGGAATGTGGTAGTCGGATTCGGACGCATGAAAGGGGTGGCAATCGGCATTATCGCTGACCAGCCTAAATTCATGGCGGGTGTACTGGATTGCGATTCCTCGGATAAGGCAGCCCGCTTTATCCGTTACTGCGACGCCTTCAATCTGCCGATTATTACGCTCACAGACGTTCCCGGTTTCTTGCCGGGCAAGGACCAGGAATATAAGGGAATTATTCGCCATGGTGCAAAACTTCTCTATGCTTATTCGGAGGCAACGACGATTAAAATCAATATTATCCTCCGCAAAGCATACGGCGGAGCTTATATCGCCATGAGCAGTAAGCACCTTCGGGCGGATTTTGTCTATGCATGGCCGACAGCCGAGATTGCTGTTATGGGAGCCGACGGTGCAGCTGATATTTTGTACGGAAAACAGATGAAGGCTCTTTCACCGGAGGAAAAAGCGGCTTTCCGTCAGGAAAAGATTGATGAATATAATGAGAAGTTCATGAATCCAAGCATCGCTGCCATGCATGGTTATGTGGATGAAATTATTAAGCCGGAGGCTACCAGAGAACGTATTTACGGCGATATTATGATGTTGTCGAACAA
>CAZFHT010000027.1:0-20048 GCA_964518785.1 uncultured Eubacterium sp. | reverse complement strand
TACAGTCCTTGAAAAATCTTATTCACAATGCCGGAGTGACAAAGGAGCAGGCGTTGCAAATGCTAGGGATTCCTGTGGAGGAGCGTCCGACATATCTGACAAAGCTATGATCTTGTACAGCAAAGCCACTTTGACCAAAGCATCGAAAAAGAGGTGTGCCTTCATACAGTGTAAAGCAACCCCATTCAAACTACCAAAATAAGAGGTATAGCCTCAGACAGCGACAAACGGAAACGCTATGCGTTAAAGTTTGTCGCATGCCTGAGCTATACCTCTTATTTTTTGCCGCCCCGCCCAGCGGTACCCTCTGACTGCAAAGAACTCTCCTCATACAGTGTCGCCCAAGCACCAAAGCAAGCCTTTCCCCCCAAGCCCCTCGCCCCAATGTCCTCTTTGTCCTTTGCTACCCTCCCCACCTAGCGGCAAGTCCCATCCCTAGCACCAGAGCAAGCCCATGTACAGCGGAAAAGCCGCCCCACCCCAAGTAGGCAAAATAAGGGGTGTGTCTCCAAGCAGAGGCAAACTCTAACGCGTAGCGTTTCCGTTTGCCGTCGCTTGAGACACATCTCTTATTTGTCTCTTGAATGTCCTCTCGTGCCGTTGCTCCTAAAAATCTAAATTTAATTATAAAAAAATAAAAGAAACGTAAATAATTCTTGACAAAAACCAACATAAGTATGATAATAATAGTAAGTTCTTGCCTTGGATGATGGGGCAGCAAAAACTCACTCGCAGAGTGGGGGTAACCGTTCCAGATTTGCTCTGGGACACAACATCTGTGGTTTAAAACCATAATATTAAAAAAAGGAGAGTAAAAATTATGAAAACAAAACTTAAAAAATACTTAAGCGGTAGTCGTGAAGGTTTTTCCCTTGTTGAGTTGATTATCGTTATCGCAATTATGGCAATTCTGATTGGTGTAGTTGCACTGGCAGTTATTCCATATTTGGCAAAATCCAGAGAAAGCAAAGATTTACAGACATTAGATACTGTTTGTTCTGCATTATCTTCGGCAGTAGCTAGTTCACAGGTGTCAGGAAGCGGTGATTTTACGTATGGTACAGCGCCATCAGATGCTGACGCTAAGAAAGTGTATGATGCTATGACAGAAGTATTGGGTTCTGGTAGCACGAAGTTGACATCAAAGAACGCAACTAGTGCATCAATTCATTGCGTGTATGATGCAACGAATAATACAATTTTTGTTTATGCAGATAATAGCGGTTGCGTTGCGTTGGAGAGCAATGAAACTGGTTATTCAACAAGTACTAGTGCCACTGCTGGCTTGCAAACCGAGGAAGGCGGTAAAGCTCTTGTTGTATCCAACTAATCAAGAACATACCTTTACAAACTTAATCTGACTTCAAGGAGAACCTGCTATGACATCTGAGTGTTTAGTCCTATACATCATCGTTTTTCTATATGGTATCGTTATTGGTAGTTTTCTTAACGTATGCGTGTATAGAATTCCCAAGGACGAAAGCATAGTCACAGTGGGTTCTCATTGTATGAACTGTGGACATCCGCTGAAGTGGACGGATTTGTTTCCGCTGTTTAGTTGGCTCTTCTTGAAGGGGAGATGTCGCTACTGCGACGCTAAGATTTCCGCACAGTATCCCTTAGTAGAAGGGTTGAATGGAATTCTTTATCTCGTTGTATTTGCCGTAAACGGCTGGAACTGGAACAGCGTATTGTACTGTATTATGACCTCTACATTACTGGTTATTAGTCTGATTGACTACCGCACCATGCTGATTCCTACGATGGCAGATGTCGTTCTTTTAGTGGTGGGGATTGTACATTTACTTTTGAATCTGGACAACTGGCTTTACTATGTGATTGGTTTCTTCGCCGTAAGTATGTTCTTGCTGGCTTGTGCCTTGCTTTTTCGGGCAGTAACCGGAAAAGGCGGATTGGGACTGGGTGATGTCGAACTGATGGCTTGTGCCGGATTGTGTATTGGATGGGGGCACGCATTATTTGCTGTCGTCATTGGCTCGGTTGTAGGTTCCGTAGTGGAATTGGTAAAGGTAGCTATCACCAAAAAGAAAGGCAGATTTCCTTTTGGACCGTACCTTTCATTTGGTGTTTTTTTTGCAACACTGTGGGGAACACAGATTTATGAGTGGTATGTAAATACTTTTTTGTTGGGTGGAGTGTAATGTCATTCGATTTACAAAACAAAAACATTCTGTGCTTTTTTTAGAGCCTTTAAAAAAACAAAATTAAGATTAAATATTGTAAAAGTTGTAAAAGCAGTATAGAATACATGGCTAGGAGGAATGAAAGAATGGCAAAAAAAGTTATCGTTGTGAGGGTTGGCACCAGAACCACCCATATTGTACATATGGACCAAGGTGTCACAAACCCTACTATATATGGGTGTATACGAGTACCGACGCCGGAGGGAGTAGTAGAAGATGGTACAATTAAAGATGTCGTAGAGTTGGGAAGACGAATCCGTTCTGCCTGCCGGGATAAATCGATTCGTACTACGGACGCAATCTTCACCGTTGTGTCTTCAAAGATTGCTACTCGTGAGACGACCATTCCGGCGGTCAATAAGGCAAAAGTAGGGCAGCTTGTCATGGCAAAAGTGCCGGATTTGTTCCCAGTAGACCCGGAAAATTATGTATTTTCTCATATTTTGCAGGGAAAAGAATACTTTACCGAGGATACCTCGGCACAAAAAGAGCCGGAGCCGGAAGAAGAAGAGCAGGATAGTAAGAAAAACAAAAAAGCAAAGAAAAATAAAAAAGACGCCGCAGCAAATAAAGGAAGTAAAGTGCAGGACGTTCGTATCTTCGCTGCACCGGAAGAACTGATACAATCCTATTACGCTCTGGCAAATGCGGCGGGGTTGAATATTGTCGCAGTGGACGCCGATGGTAATGGAATGTTCCAGATTATGCGTCGTCAGGTTGACAGAGGTATCTGTATGACCATCCAGATTAACCGGGATGGTACTCTTGTAAATATCATTGACTCGGAAAAACTGTACTTACAGCGTGTAATTCCGTACGGTGTCAGTTCGTTTACAGACGCCATGTTGCAGGACGAGGCATTTAAAGTGGCAGATTATGACGAGGCATTCCATGTCCTCACGACCCAGAGGGTGCTGCTGCCTACATTAAATGCGGATAATACTTCGGATGATGAGTCGATGAATAAGAGAATTGATGTCACGAATAACGGTGACTTCCTTATTAATAATATAAATCGTGTCGTTGAGTATTATAATTCCCATTATCGGGATGCGGCGATTGAACGCATTATCTGTATCGGTGATGGAAGTAGCATTGCCGGATTGAATGCCTTGATTTCAAATGAGCTGGGTATTCCGGTAGAGACGCCGCAGGAGCTTGCTTCCGTTCACTTTAACCGGAAAGTTTCCGTGGACGCAGCACTGTTGCAGTACGTGAACTGTTTCGGCTCCGTGTTTGACCCGGTTAATCTTGTTCCGAAAGAAATTGCGAGAAAAGAGGCAAGTAAGGGTGGTCTGACTACCTCCATCACGGTATTAGTCGGATGTGTTGTCATCAGTGTTGTTTTAGTCGGTTTTTCATTGACCAGACTGGCACTTGCCAACAGTGCAAATGCTACGGCGAGCAAAAAATACAACGCCATGGCACCCATTCAGGGACAGTATGATAATTTGAAACAGATTCAAGCGAACTATGTCGTTGTGGAATCCCTTCAGACACTCCTCGCCACGAATAATAACTATTTCCATACGCTCATCAACGAGCTGTCGGATATTGTTCCGGAAAAATTCCGAATCCAGAGTATTCAGTCGGATGAAGATTCGGTTACCATCAGTGCTACGACAGAAGATAAATTGTCCTCTCTGTCGGCACTGGAGATTCAGTTGAAGGCACTCGATGGCGTGAAAGATGTTTCTATTTCTGCGATTTCCCAAGGAACCAGTTCAACCGGGCGAAAGCAGTACCAGTACTCCCTCACCTTTGCATATGATAATACGGAGCGTGATGAGGCGGTAGAAAACATCAAGAATAATACCCTTTCCGACACGACAGAGATTTCAGATTTGTCCGATACGGAAGAATAGGAGGCAGCATATGAGTTCATTAACGTTAGGTCAAAAGAAAGCGATTTTAGTTCTGGCAGGAATTTTACTTTTAGTTTGCTCCTATTTCCTCGTATTTCAGAAAACAATGACCAGTGCGTCGGATTTGGAGCAGGAGACGAAACGGTTAAACAGCGAGATTACCCGCCTTACCGGATTGCAGGCGGAAATTGATCAGACAAAGGACGACGCCATCAGTCAGCAGGAGTTGACAAATAACTTCACGAACTCCTTCCCTTGTAAAGTGCCGGAGGAGAGTGCCATTTATAACGTATACCGCATGATGGTGAAAAGTGGCATGGAGATTTCCTCGATTACGCCAGGGACAGAGCAGAGTTTCCTTGTAGGAGGAAAATTTATCTCCTTTGACGGAAGAACCGGAGTGGACGGTGGAACATCGACAGACACGACTACCGCAGACGGAGAGACAAGTGCGGTCGAGGAAAATCCGGAGACACGTGTATCCCTCCACGAAATGATAGGAAAAACAGTTGAATACGATTTGCAGGTTTCCGGTACGTTGAAACAGATTTTTAAGGCGATTGACTGGGTGGAAGATAACGACCAGCCGATGTCCGTTACCGGACTTAGTTTCTCCTACGATTCCACGAATGGAAAACTGACCGGAACGATGTCCGTATTCTTCCATGCGCTGAATGGAAATGGTATCACTTACGAAGACCCGGTAGATGTGGACGACTTTGATATCGGTACAGATAAATTGTTCGGTATGTTAAAAGAAAAATAAAGAAAAAAGGAAAGCAAAATAGGAAACGATTTTCGGTATCGGAAAACGTAGGAAGGAGGAGCAAATGACAGATGAACACAAATCCGTTTCATGTAAATGTAAACATATGAAAGAAGGCTTTTCTCTTGTGGAGGTCATTGTCGCTGTTGTGTTGCTGGCACTGTTGGCAGTACCGATACTGGCTTACTTCACAAATGCCGCTGTGTCATCCTCCAGAGGGAAAAACACGCAGAAAGCCAATATGGCTGCCCAGACGATAGTGGAAGATTTGAATTCGTGCGATACGTTCGAGCAGATTGAAGAGAAAATATCTGCACCGAGCACAGGCGGAGCAGTAAGTGCATGGAGTGTGTCTTCTCCTTACAGTGCTACGACTAAAACGATGGAGCTTGAGAGAGATATTACCGTAGACGATTATACTTATCATGCGGTAGTTACTTTGGATTACAAAGGTGACAGTGATTCCTATACCAGTACGTCAAATCGGTTCAACAGCTATGATGAACCGGAGTTGAAGGAAGTATATTCAAAGAACAATGTCGTGTATGCTGAATCGGACCAGGAGGATGAGGCTCTCAGCCAGTTCCTCTATGAGAATCCGACCACAGCGGCGGCAGACATAAGGGAAGGCATGACGCGTACCATCCGCATGACTGTTTCCGAAGGAACCTCCGGTGCGGTTCCGGTTTATAACATCTCTGCATGGTACACTTATGAGTATAACGGTAGTTCTTATGACGCCTCACTCGGAAATAACCAGTTGCAGGTAGCAAAAGAGTTCGATGACAGAGTAGAAAACAACATTTACTTTTTCTACAACCTGACGACGAAGATGAATAAAGAGATTAGCGTGTCGACAGCGGATAAAAAAGAAAAGATATCCTTTGATTTCGATACCTCCATCAGCCAGCAGGAGGCAGAAAAGTTAAATATCTACTTTGTCTGTCAGAAACCTAAGCCGGACACATCAAGCGGTTATGAACTGACGATGACCGGCACTGGTTTTTTTGACAAAGCGAACTACTTCACGAACGGATTTAAACTGAACAGTGTCGCTTCTCAGATTGTCCAGTCCCGCTTTGCGACCGGAGAGATTAAGAGAATTGCCAAAGTTACCGTAGATGTCTACGACCAGTCCGGTTCGACCGATAGTCTGGTGCATTTGGAAACTTCGAAAGGAGAGTAAAGGATGAAACGATGGCTTGATGAAAAGAAAAATTTAATCTTCCAAAAGTTGCGTTCGAAGAAAAAGGAAGGTGCCTCTTTGGTGTCTGTCGTAATTGGAACGCTGTTTCTTCTGGCGATAGGTCTCACGGTCATCACCGTAGCGACCAAATATGTCGTTGCCGTTATCGTTGACCGGAACTCCACCGACAATTTTTATAATGCCGAGGGGATTCTCACCGAAGTGCGGACTGGTCTGCTTGAACAGGCAGGGGAATCCGGCAAAACGGCTTATACGGATGTTTTGGAGAAATATAATTCCGATGCAAAATCCTTAAAAGACGAATTTTCCAAAGAGTACCTCAGTGGTATTGCTACGTATTTTCTTTCTACGGGAACTTATACCTATGATGATTCGGACGCAGATGCAAGTAAGCATTTTGATGGAAAACTTGGTGTTGACCAGAACTGCGGAACCGGGAGCATTGACAAATTAAAGTCGCTGACGACAAAGGCAGACGCTGTCACGACCACCTCCGCAGATGGAAATCTTCATTTTGTCATAAACAAAAATTCCAGCAATGAGTATTCCTTAACGCTGAAAAACATAAAGATTGATTATAAAGAGGACCCGGATTATGCGTCCACCATAAATACGGATGTTGTGTTTACGGTGCCGGACTATAAGTTTGAAGGGGACTCTACTTTTGATGAATTGAAGAATTATATTGTCATAAATGATGACCAGCTTAAAGTCATACAGGCGACTCATGGTACGACGCTCAGCGGCAATGTTTACACGGGAAATGGGGACACAGGAATTGAAATTGATAAAATGAATATTGTGTCCTTTAGCAGTCCTCGGATTATCAGTCGGGGAAGTATGGATATTTACACAGGTGCGAAAGTGGATATCACAGGTTCCGGCGGTAGTGCCGGAGATTTGTGGCTACAGAATTTACGCCTGAAAAGAGTGGCGAGTGACGATTCCACCGCCTCGACCGAACTCACCGTAAACGAAAACTCCTACATCTCGAATGATTTGGATATTCAGGACAATAATTCCGTTGTGAACCTGAAAGGAAAATATTACGGCTATAGCTATAATAAGCAAAATGACGCTGCATCCTCAGAGAAGGCAGATTCCAACTACAGCAGTGCCATTTTGATTAATGGATTGAACACGACGCTGACTGCCGGAGACGATTTGAAAAAACTGATTCTCGCCGGGCGGGCGTTTGTAGAACAGAAAGATTCATCAAATACCTCCGTCAGCTCGGACATTATGACAGGTGAGTCCATGGCAGTAAAGAGTAACCAGTTGGCTTATCTTGTCCCGGATGATTACATTACGCCGAATCAGAATCCCGTTGTGACGAACACAAGCTACAGCGTGGATAAGGATCAGCTCCTTACCGATTTGGGAACTTATCTGGACAGCACAAAGCCGGTGACGGAGAACTACCAGCAGGCAGGAGATGGAAACTTTACGTATCTGTTCCTGAACTTCAAGGATGAGGCGAGTGCGAACCAGTATTTTCAGGATTACTATAACACGACCGATACGACAAAGACCATCAGTTTAAAAGATGAAAATAACGCAGAAATAGATTTGCGTGAGCAGATAAATGAAAAGGCAAAAAGTTACCTTGTCTCCACCGATATGACAAATACGAAATTCTCCGGAAATCTGTATCTGATTGCCGGAAATGTGGTGTACAATTATGCGGCTACCGGGGGAACCTCCGGTATGCAGACGGCAAATTATTACGATTCCACTACCCAGAAACCGAAGACGGATTTACTGGCAGACGGTAAGAAGATGGCGTTGAATTACCTTGGCTTTTGTCGTACCCTGCTGGCGTCCGGCAGCACCGGGCGGGATTCGGACATTCGTCTGAACAGTTCCGATTTGCCTTTGGTTTCGGATGTGATTATTGACTACAGTAAAATGACGACAAACATTAAAAAGCGGGTGACTGCGGCGGGAACGGACGCATATATCGTAGTAAACAATAGTGATTATGTAGTAGATTCCAACGACGCCGGACTCATTATTGTAAATGGTAATGTCGAGGTGAAGGATGGTGTGAATTTCACCGGGTTGATTTTGGCAAATGGAACGGTTACGGTCAATGGAAATTGTACAATGACCGCAGATGCCGTTTTGTTAAATGATATATTAGAGCAGATTAAAACGGACCCGGCTTTAGAGGAAATCGCAAAGTTATTCCGGGCATTAAATGGCACTTCAACACAAAGTGCTACTGATTTGGAAAAATGTATTTCCTACCAGAACTGGGAAAAGAACGGATACTAAAAGGAAGGTGGTTACCATGAGAGGGATAAGAAAAGAAAAAGATGGTTTTTCGCTGATAGAACTGGTAATCGTTATGGCGATTGTCGCCATTCTTACCGGGGTTACCGCTTTGTCCATCGGTCTTCTTCGCTCGGCGGATACAAAGGGGACGGCAGACCGTATCAACAGTGCCTTCAGTGAATTGAAGTCGAAAAATATGTCTCAGACGGAAACCACCTACTTAAATTTGTATCGGCATGGGGATGTTTTCTATATGAAATATTCCAAAACTAATCCGATGTCTTCTGTGGACACAACGGATTTGGGAAAGAAAATTGGCACTTCGGTTTCGAAGGTTTCCATAGCGGGAACCGAACTGGCAGAGGATGTTGTTTATAGCTTTGCCATAAAGAAAAGTGATGGTTCTTTTGGAGATGTCAATGGAAATGTTTACTATGTTTCCACGAACAGCGGCACACCTACCGCACTGTCATCTCCGACAAAGATTCTTGTGGAGCCGACGAAGAGAGGTTCCAGTCATACAATCGTCATGGTGGCAAATACCGGACGCCACTATGTTGAGTAAAGTGGCAAAGTTAGAGAGGCGGTGGTTTCGTGAAACAAAAGTATAAAGAGGGTTTTTCGCTCGTTGAATTGCTGCTTGCGATGGCGATTACCTCCATTGTCTTACTGGGGATGGTGGCACTCATTTCTTATGGCTCCCACAGTTCCCGGACGACACAGGCGAGGGTTGCCCTGCAGGATGAGGCGAAAGATGTGGTGAACCATATTTCCACCTATGTTCAAGAGGGAAATGCCTCGGTGACATGGGATGATTCAGCAAAAATGCTGATGGTACGAAAGGACACCATTCAGAACGAGGGCAGTGCGGCTGCCACCGTTTCTTCCGTAGACGCTTACATCTACTGGATGGCGGCAGATTCTGACGGTAAGAAACACATTTATTTTGCCGACGCCACCCAGATTGATACCGCCTTTGACCCGAAAGTGGAAACAAGCACTTTTGATACCTCGCTGCTGACCGCAGATAAAACCCATTTGCTGTCAGATGATGTGGATGACTTCACCTGCGAACTGAAAAAGTCGGTGGATGACGCCACCAAGAAGGTACTCCATGTAGTTGTAAATATGAAGGATGATTATTCAAAGTTTGACTGCGAAAAAGATATCCTGATGAGAAACCAGTAAGTTAGGAGGAATGGTTATGAAAAAGAAAAAAATAGCAATGTATTTAGGGGTTGTTCTGGGTATTACTGCTGTTTGCATAGTTCTAAATTATGGAAAAGTATTTTCTGGATATAACGATTCCGGAAAATTTATCTCATCAGCACCATATGTGGATACATCGACAGTTACCGAGTCCATCAAAGAACAGGATGTTACCTCTGCGGGAGGTAATCAGATGAGTGACATAGGCTCTGGTAAACAGCCATGTTCTACAGAAGTTCCCACTGCCAAGGGCGAGAAAGGAACAAAAACGAATCCTTTTGTTGTACTGGAGATTGTTCCGGATAAAGCAATGCAGCAGTTATGTTATCTGACTGGGGACAAAGAGCAGTCAGGTTTGGATGCCTTGGAAATTGGAATTGATGCGGTAGATGGCACTGCTTGGTCTTACGCAGATGATAGTAAACCCAGTTTTGATAATTTAAATTTGGGTACGAAGTATGGGTGGTGGTTTGCTAATTACACATATAATGTGTACAGTTTTCAGACGGAAGATGAAGAGACTGACGACGAAGATGATGATGCACCGGATATGACACTTCCTTATTTGGAAGTCTCAAAGCTTCATTCTGTGAAAATTACTGAGGATAGTCTTAAAGCCGCAGGTTACGATGCGACACAATTTGTTTCAGATTATACAAATTACGTAAATATTGACCAGAATCAAAAACAACAGAAATATGATGCTTTGGTGTCTATGATTGCTAATTATTCAGATTTTTTTGTCAAGGACAGTGATAAAAATGTCATTGAAGATATCGTGAAAGAAGATGGAAGAAACTGGAAAATTACAAAAACTTCTAAGGGAAGCAGTCATTATGAAGTAGTCCTTAGTTTAAAAGATATTTCTGATGTAAATGTAGATAAGAACAGCAGTAAAGACGAGATTGCTGCTTATGTTGCTGCACATAAGACAGATTTTCAAAAAGATAAAGACGGAAATGTTATTCCTGATTCTGCGATAGAAGATGAGCAGCAGAATAAGAATTGGACAATTACAGATATTCAGGAGAGTAAGGTTGATTATAATTATACGGTAGTAGATACTACGATTGCGAAAGCAGATTATGATGCGGTAGAGAATAATGAGTATGATATTGCATGGCTGATAGAGAAATATAAGTCTGTGTTTAAAAAAGATAAGGACGGCAATAAGATTCAAGCAAGCCAGAGACAAGACGGTGAAAACTGGAAAATGAAATGCGAGAGTGAGGAAGTAAACAAGTATGATAAAATTACGTCCGGTTATTTTTATTATGCAGGAAGTGCCGAGGGACAGTATGCTGTGGGTAATGGTGTATGGGATTCGTCTACAAGCACTTACTATAATTCGACAATATATGAGTCGAGTAATTCAAATGATAATGTATGGTGTTACGCTGCAACAGAGGATGAGTTGCCGGAAGGGGTGGTGAGTGAAGGAAAAAATTGGTGGAGCAACGATGAAAAGTATAATTCGAGTTATTATTGGAGTCTTGAAAAATTTAATGGTGGTTATCAGACTTTTGCGTTTTCGAGCAAGGTGACAGAGTACACATATACTTTCACCTATCAGAAGACGGATAAAACATATTCTTATTATTTTACATATGATGCGGGAGAACAGAATGTTACCTATAATTTTGAATATTGGGGATTAAAGACCAATAACATTCTTAAAAGGTCGTTGTTTGTCTTTGGTTCACAAGAAGATTGTGACGACTTTCAATTACAGGTTATTTGTATGACACCGGCGGAAATTAATGAGATAGCAAAGAAAGACACATCAGAAACGCTGGATATGATAGAGAGAGCGGATATGATTTATTTTTCACTCTATGGGAGCAATACGGATAACATTTCAAAAGTTTACGAATTGTATCACAAATATGTCAAGGGGAACTCCGAGTATGATTTTTCAAAAGAGGGTGAACTGAAATCATTTTATGAAAACGATTTGGAGTGGTCGCAGTGTATGAAGTTATTATACCGGCTTAGTAGTGAATCAAGTTTACCGATTGTTTACACCCAGAAGGTTGGTGAAATGCTGACGGAAGGTGTTACAAGAGACAGTTCCAAAAAAGAGACGACTATGTATATAACCAGTGAAGAACAAAATCTTGCTAGTCAGGGAAGTTTGAATAATATATCAAAATTATATTTAATCACGTTGCAGTTTGATTTGCTTACAAGAAAGTCAAATCCTGATAATATTGCTACGGAACGAACGTTTACCGATGATATTCTTCCTAAAATTCAGACGGTAAGCCTTACAGATAATGCAATTAGTGGTGCAGATACAGGCACGGCTACGACGACAGGGTATTATGTAAGAAAAGAACCGACAAAAACATCGTTAACTACAGAAGAAAAGCAGGCGTGCTTTTATTTGTGGAATCAGTGGACGTTTTATCCGGAAGAAATTGGCGGAAATAAAGACTATGGGGAATCTCATCATGATGAATACTTGAAATATGGGTATTTGGAATCTTTCTTTGATACTAATGTGGGAAATCCGTTTGTATCTTTTGATGCATCCTTGTCTCATCAAAGTGGTAGTCGGACTGGTGACAGTGGAAAAGAATATGATGGAAATAACGTTACTATTGTCAGTGCTGTTTCCAATTCAGACGTAAATCACTCAACAATGCTGGGAAATAAAGAAAGTGCTTATATAACCAATGATACATTGCGAGTTGTTTACAAAATTATGAACAATGATTCTAAGAAGGGAACAAAACCAGATGATCTGGAGGTTGTTGTACAACCACAGAAAAAGAGATATTTTAAACTGTCAGATTTGGCTGTGCTGATTGACTATGATAAAGATGCGAAATATAAGTCGGATGAAGAGTTGTATGTTAAAGTGACAATTTCGAATCCGAATAATGAATCCGGTATCGTCAAAGGAATTGTGGTTTTAGGTGATTCCATGGTAAAAAGTGATTCCTACGAAACTTTTGAGGATTTTGTGAAGAAAGGCAGTTCTTTTGACACTTACGAGGAGTTTAAAAACAAAGTTACATCGTCATCCGGTGCGTATGAGACCATTCCTCTGGACGATGTTTCTTCAGCAGGAGATAATCAGCAAAAGAAAGAAAAAGTGAAAGACAGCATGGGGACGGAGTGGGGTACTGGTTATATTGTGAATGGTGGGACGACAGTATATGTATATATACCTTACTCATTGTTAAAGTGGAAAGATGGCTATGCTACGATTCGTTTTTACACAGAAGGTCGTTGCTCGTCTCAGTTAGACAAATCTAAAACCAAAAAAATGAACGCAGGCAGTGAAACGTATTGTGATGTAACTATCGACCAGAGAACCTTATTTAATTTGCAATAAGAATATGTAAGGAGAACAAGCGGAGGAAGAATGTTTCCTCCGCTGACGTTCTTCGGAATGGAGGATTTATATGAATCATTGGTATCGCAACACAAGGGGAAGGCGGATATGGACCTGCGTTCTTGTTCTGGCACTCGTCAGCACATCTTTTCTGGATGTGAATTTTCAAAATGGAAAGCTGCGGGCGGGAACGAAGGTGCAGGCAGCGACAGGAACTATTGAAGAAACCGCACTGTTGGACTCGGAAGTAGTTCCGGACGCAACGCTGTTGGCTTACCTTCGAGAGACGATTCTAGCTGCCATGAAGGAAAAGGGTGAGACACCGAAAGATGTTTCTGCGATTACCTATCGGGATGTGCAGGAGTATTTGACAAGTGATTTGACGATTCCGGCTGGTGTTCAGGATATAACCGGACTTGGCTGGGCAAGAAGGGTTAGGTCTATTGATTTATCTTCTTGTACTGATAGTAAATTAACTGAAATTCCGGCAGGAGAATTTAATGAGTGTACCTCACTGGAAACCATTAAATTGCCTGCGAATATTACGAAAATTGGTGAAGAGAGCTTTAACGGATGTAGCAATTTAACGACAATTAACTTGGAAAATTTAAACTCCATAGGGGCGAATGCGTTTAATGGTTGCAAAGTATTAAGCGATACATCGGTTGCCTCATTACCGGATGCTCTGAACGAATTAGGCGTAGGAGTATTCAAGGGATGTACTGCTTTAACTACTCTGAAGGTTCCGACGATTACCGGAGCAAGTGGGAAAAATACAGTCCCTCGTTCTTATGCAGAAGGATGTAAGAACCTTAGTGAAGTGACATTATGTGATAGTAGTGCTTTAAAGGAAATTCAGGAGAGTGCATTTGCTGACACAGGGAAGTTGGCTTTCAAACTCGGTGTGAGTGGTAGTAGTTCAGACAAATTGCCAAGCAGCGTAAGTGTGATAGGAATTTCCGCTTTTCAGGGTTCTCAAATAGCAGATTTGGATTTGACGGACACAGCGGTTAATGTAATTAACGAGAATGTTTTTAATGGAGCAGATTTATCCGTCAATTTTAAATTTCCTGCTGGGACAGTTGAAATCAAAAAACAAGCATTTCAGAAGTCGAAAATAAAAGTAGTGGATATGCCGGAGAGTGTCACTACGTTGGGCGAACAGGCATTTTATCTGGCACAGTGTTTGACGGATTTAAAACTTTCCGTTAACATAAAGACCATTCCTGTGGCAGCCTTTCAAGGGGCAGGCAATGGTTCTGTTATTATTAGTAATACAACTTATTCGCAATCGGATTCGGGCGACAAACTTACTGTTTCTTTTTCAAATGAAAAAGAGGCTGCGGACAGCCAGTTAGAGACAATCGGTGCCAGTGCTTTTGACTGTGCGGCGATTTCGGATGACGATTTTTTGTCTGGCTTGACAAAGTTGAAGGAGCTTGGAGCGAACGCTTTTTCTTCTACAGATTTTAAGAAGCTTACGATTCCTAAATCGGTGGAGACGTTAGGAGAGGCGGTATTTAACGCTTGTTCCAGTTTGCAAACAGTGACTTTTGAATCCGGTAGTGGTGTGAAGGAATTACCGGAAAATTGTTTCGGCTCGTTGACTGCACCAAAAAAAGTTAATGATGTTATGTGTGTCTTTTCCTGTATTAATCTCGAAAAGGTTGTCTTGCCGGAAACACTGGTATCGATTGGTGAGAACTGTTTTGCGAATTGTTATGCGTTGACCACCACCTACGCAGGTGAGACGACAGCACAAGACAATGTCATTTCGTTCCCATCTACCTTAGAGACGATTGGAACAAAGGCTTTTTATAAGGCATCTTATCATGATTATTCCGGGGACAGCGGGACGACATATGGCGACCTTGTTATTTTTAATGGGGGCATAGAGTCTGTCGTGTTGCCGGATTCGGTAACGGAAATTGGTGAGTATGCTTTTGCGGAAAATGTTATGCTAAAATCCATTCAATTTGGCAAAGGTTTAAAGGAGCTGCCAAAGGGGATTTGCTACGGCTGTGGTAAGTTCCCGGAAGTGAAAACAGATGAAACCTCATCTACGAAACCAACAGCCGATACGGAGGCAAAGCATTATGATGAAATGGAGGATACCTATACACCGATTAAAGATTTTTTAGGCTTGAAAACGGTTATTTTGCCAAATACGGTAGAAAAAATTGGAGACAGTGCATTTGAAAAATGTTATGCATTGACGATGACAAGTGGTTATTTGCCGACTAATCTGACTACGATTGGCTCTAAGGCTTTTTATCAGTGTAAGAGCCTGTCTGAGATATACTTTAATTCTGAGTTGACTACGATTGGTGATTCTGCATTTGCGGAGGCTGCCCAGCAGGTGTCCGTAAAGACGGATAAAACCGGAAAAACATCGATAACAAGGGAATTTTCAGGTTTATCAACGCTTAATTTTACGTCAGCGACACATTTGAAGACGATTGGAACGAGTGCTTTTGCGAAGACGAATATTAGCACGATAAGTATTCCGGAAACGGTAACTGTGATTCCGGCTACGATTTGTGATAGCTGTTATAATCTGGAATCTGTCAGCATTGCGACGACGGATTCATCTGCTACTATTGGTGCAAGAGCCTTTCAGAACTGTTACATGTTGAGGAGTGTCAAACTTCCTTATTCTGCCACATGGGATACAACCTTATTTTCCGGCTATACATCCTCTGGTGCATCGGGCTTGACGATTTCACCATCTGGAGGAGCGGAGGAGGATGTGTCTGCTATTTATGGCAGAGCGAATGATTTGCCGTTAAAGTGTTTGGATAAATTTGCGACGGATTCCACTTTGTCGAAAAATCTTACTTTGACAGTGAAGGATGCTGGTAAGAATGATGATGATACGACAGGTATTTTGTACAATACAGATGGCACGCAAGATAACAATGAGTTTTTGAGCATTGGAGTAGACAGTAAAAATAAGATTCAGGTTAATGGCAAAAAAGAGGGAACTGCCAAGATAAAAGTAATTGGAACGATAAACTTATATGCTATGGGAAAAACAGAAAACAGCAGTCTTAGTGCAGTAACCCTGACACAGGTTTACAACGTAAATGTAACCGGACTTCCAGTGGCTACATTGAGTATTAAAGATGTGAAGGACAGCTCCAAGGCGAATACCAATATCATCAAAGAAGGGGGAAAAGATACGCTTTACTTGAGCCTTGCAGATACCTCTTCCGGTAAGACATTATATGGTATTTACACGCCTTACAATCCTACGGAGACGATAACGTGGAGCAGTGGAACGGATGGAATTATACAGATTGGCGAGCCTTCGGTTACTTCCGTTGAGAAGTTGAATGAAGGTTATTCGCAGGTTTCGATTAAGGCAAACACCACAGAGACGGTAGGAGATACGGTACTTAAAGCCTCGACACCATCAGAGAGTGCAGAGTGCGTTGTTAAGGTGAGAGTTCCGGCGTCCGGCATAACACTGAACACGAACAGTATTTCCATCAGCCCGGATGATACGTATGACCTTTCTGCGACGATGACCTTTGATAAAAAGTATGATTCTTACACAGCGGAGCAAAAGGATGTCCTTCGGTATACCTCCAGTGATGAGAGTATTGCCATTGTCGATTATGACACGGGAAGAATCGTGGCAAAGGCAGAGGGAAAGGCTAAGATTACTGTAAAAGCGTTGGCGTCCGGAAGAACGACTACCTGTAATGTAACGGTTATGGGACAAACTCCGGTAGAGTCACTGGCATTTGACTATAGTAAATTTGTCACAGAAAACAATACGAATGTTTTATATATGGAGGCAGGCTCTACATCTGCCATCACCCTTCCGGTAACGTATGCTCCGGCAGAGACCACCAGTGTGGTAAGTTGTTCACTGGATAAACCGGATGTTGTAACAATGACATCCGCAGAAAAACCTTCGATGAGTAATGGAAAGTGCAGTGTGATTGTGAAGGCGGCAAATCCGGGAGATGCCACGCTGACCGTCAAGGCGGGCGACAAGGAAGTGAAGTGCATAATCCGGGTACGTGCATATGCAAAAAACGTAACATTGTCTTCAGAGTCAGATAAATCTGTCACCAGTAAGACCGTCGCCACCGGAGATACATTACAGTTGTATCCGACATTTACTTACGCAGATGATTACACCTCCTTGGCAGAGGAGTACAAAGAAGGGTATACCTATTCCTCAGCAAATGAAGAGGTAGCCACAGTTGACCAGAATGGTCTTATTACCACGAAGAAAGCAGGAACGGCGAGAATTATATTGAAAACGAATGTATCCGGCAGGACAGCGACATTCTCCGTTACCGTAAAAGATGGCTACAATACGGACACGACGAATAAAAACACAAATACCAGTGACGGTAAGACAAGTAGCAATACAAGTACTAGCAGTGCAAATGACAAAAATGCTGCCAATGGCACTACAGCTAATGGCACTACAGCCAATGGCACTACAGCCGATGGCAGTACAGCCACTTCTCAATCCAAGCCGGGAAAAGCGAAGATTAAGGCGAAGAATAAGAAGAAAAAGTCGATTAAAGTTACATGGAAAAAGGTGTCTGGAGCATCCGGATATGAAGTTTCCTACAGCTTGAACAAGAAGTTTAAGAAGGCGAAGAAAAAGACGACGACAAAGACTTCTTACACCATAAAGAAATTAAAGAAGAAAAAGACTTACTACGTGAGAGTTCGAGCATATAAAACCGTAAATGGGAAAAAGCTGTATGGCGGCTGGAGCAGTGCAAAGAAGGTAAAAATTAAAAAGTAAAGCTGAAAAGCGAAAGCAAAGAAGTGAAAAAGCAAAGCGAAAAAGAATAGCAAAGAACTAAAAAAATTATAGCAAAAAATACGAATAGGAGAAACTTATGCAGAGCATAAAAGAGATTAAACTCCTGTTTGAACAGTCGGAAAAAGAGCAGTGGAATGCTCTTTTTTCGCAGTTTCAGACGGATGAACGAAAGGGCGTACAAAACCTCCTTCAGCAGTACCAAAAGAAGGCGGCAGCCCATGAAAAAGAGATGGCACGGTTGGAGAAAATGCTGGAATTTGAGCGAAAATACGGAGATGTATTTACTTGTATCTGCGGTATTGACGAGGCGGGGCGGGGGCCCTTTGCCGGTCCGGTGGTGGCGGGAGCAGTAGTTTTGCCCGTTGGACTGAAAATTGAAGGCTTGAATGATTCCAAGCAGGTCAGTGCAAAGAAACGAGATGAACTTTTCGAGGAAATCAAAGAAAAGGCGGTGAGCTATGGTATCGGTATCAGCTCTCCGGCAAGAATTGACGAAATAAATATTTTACAAGCGACCTACGAGGCAATGCAGCACGCAGTGGAGGATTTGGACGTCGTGCCGGACCTCCTTCTGAATGATGCAGTGACGATTCCGCAGTTACCGATTAAGCAGGTGGCAATCGTGAAGGGGGACGGACGAAGTCTCTCAATCGCAGCCGCCAGCATTATGGCGAAGGTGACCAGAGACCGCATGATGGTGGAGTATGCAGAGTTGTATCCGGAATACGGCTTTGAGAGAAATAAGGGCTATGGTTCAAGTGAGCATATCGCAGCTTTGAAAGCTCATGGTCCTTGCCCGATTCACCGGAGCAGTTTTATTCACAGTTACGTGTAGAGAGCAGGAGGTGAAATGATTTGGCTGTAAGAGAAGAAAAGAAAACTGCCGTTGCCCTTGAGTACGAGGCAGGAGATAAAGCACCAAAAGTTATTGCCACAGGAAGAGGAAAACTGGCAGAGAAAATTATTGACGTGGCACAGGAAGCCGATGTGCCGATTCATAAAGACGAAAAACTGGCTCGTTCCTTGTCCGTACTGGATATCGGAGAATACATCCCGCCGGAATTGTATTCCATTGTGGCGGAGATTCTTGTGTTTGTCGATAGGATGGACCGGATTCAGGGAAAGTTGAAAAAGTAGAAATTTTCGGCGTTTTTTTGTTGGTTTTTTCGGGTTGTCAGAGTGAAGGATTGAGGATATAATAAGGGCATGGGACTATAAATTTTTGTGTTATGATGGGGATAGAAAAGCGGGTGATAGATTGGTAGGAGAAAAACAAGTGGTACACAAGTCGGTGAATCAAATCATAGATGGCTTGACTTTGTTTGATGATGATTTGATGAGCATGGTCTTTGATGGTAATATCGAGGCAACAGAACTTTTACTCAAGATTATTCTGGATAAGGATGATGTTAAGGTAATTTCTGTTGTGGGACAAAGGGAATTGAAAAACCCTTTGGTGGATGGAAGAAACATCAGATTGGACATCCACGCACAAGACAGTATGGGAAAACATTTTGATATTGAGGTGCAGAGAAGTAATGAGGGAACTCATTTCCGCCGGGCAAGGTTTCACAGCAGTATGATAGATGTCAGAATGTTAAAGGAAAATCAGAAATTTAAGGAACTGCTGGATTCTTACGTGATTTTCATTACAGAAAAGGATAAGATAGGTAAGGGGCAGCCTTTGTATCATTTAGACAGAGTAATCAGAGAAACTAATGATTTGGTTGGAGATGGTTCTCATATTATTTACGTGAATGGGAACTACAAAGGTGATGACCCGATAGGAAAGCTCATACATGATTTTGGCTGCACAGAATCGAAAGATTTCTATTACACAGAATTGGCAAATGGAGTAGAGCATTTTAAAGCGACAGAAGGAGGTAGAAAACGGATGTCTCAAGCGGTAGAGGAGTATGCGAGGGATTATGCACAAGGATATGCTCAAGAGGTTACAGCAGCAAAGACAGAAAGCATTGCGGTTAAAATGCTGAAGGCAAAAAAATATAACATGGAAGAGATTGCAAACATGACAGAACTGCCTCTGTCTCAAGTTCAAGTGTTGCAAAAAAAATATGCACAACGTCCTGAAAAGAATGAAGAAAGACTAGTAAATGTTATGGGCGGAACAATAATAGAAACGGAATCTGAGAAAATCATACGAAAAACGAAAGTGCAGATGATTATTGAAATGGGACTGGAAGTAGGACTTGATGATGTAACGATACTGGAAAAATTACAGGACAAGGCAGGTCTGTCTTTCGAGGCTGCGGTTGATTGTTTGCAGCAGTATGGAAAAACTCTTGCCTGATTTTGGCTATATACTTCCGATAATTGACTAGACAGGTATATCTGTGGTATGATAGGCAGGTAGTTTTA
>CAZFHT010000026.1:17062-20143 GCA_964518785.1 uncultured Eubacterium sp. | reverse complement strand
AATCTCCTGCTAATTTACCACCCTGAATGGAGGCGCCAAGTGCTACACACTCATCCGGGTTCAATGATTTATTCGGGTCATGTCCGGTCAACTGTTTCACTTTATCCTGTACTGCCGGGATACGGGTAGAACCACCTACCAGCAATACTTTACCAAGCTCGGAAGCTGTAATTCCGGCATCCTTCAATGCGTTCTGAACCGGAGTAGCTGTTCTCTCTACAAGGTCAGCGGTCAGCTCGTCAAACTTCGCACGAGTGAGGTTCATGTCAAAATGTTTCGGTCCCTCTGCCGTAGCTGTGATAAATGGCAGGTTAATGTTCGTTGTCGTAGACGCAGACAATTCTTTCTTTGCCTTCTCTGCTGCCTCCTTCAAACGCTGCATTGCCATCTTGTCACCGGAAAGGTCTACGCCCTCTGCCTTCTTGAACTCAGAAACCATGTAGTCACAAATCTTATTATCAAAATCGTCACCGCCCAGTTTGTTATCACCGGAAGTAGACAATACTTCGATAACGCCGTCACCGATTTCGATAATGGATACATCAAAAGTACCACCGCCTAAATCGTATACCATGATTTTCTGCTCGCCTTCATTGTCAAGACCATATGCCAAAGCGGCTGCTGTCGGCTCGTTGATAATACGTTTTACATCCAGTCCGGCAATTTTTCCGGCATCTTTTGTTGCCTGACGCTGTGCATCATTGAAGTAAGCAGGAACTGTAATTACTGCCTCGGTTACTTTCTCGCCGCCAAGATAATTCTCAGCATCTCCTTTTAATTTCTGAAGAATCATGGCTGAAATCTCCTGCGGAGAATATTTCTTGTCATCAATGGCAGCACGATAATCGGAACCCATATGTCTCTTAATCGAGGAGATGGTTTTGTCTGCGTTTGTCACTGCCTGACGTTTTGCCGGCTCACCAACCAGACGCTCTCCGTCTTTTGTAAAAGCAACAACAGACGGTGTTGTTCTTGCTCCCTCTGCATTTGAGATTACAACCGGTTTACCACCTTCCATTACTGCAACACAACTATTTGTTGTTCCTAAGTCAATACCAATAATCTTACTCATAATTTTCCTCACTTTCTGTCGCCTTTAGCGGCTTGCAAATATATTATAATTAGTTCAATACTTTTACCATACTGTGTCTCACAACACTATCTTTATACAGGTAGCCCTTCTGGAATTCCTCTACCACTTTGTTACTTTCCCCGGAGTCATCCTCATCGTGCATTACGGCATTGTGTAAATTCGGGTCAAATTCCTTTCCTACTGCCTCAATCGGCGTAACTCCCAGTTCTTCCAACCCGGTCTGTAACTGCTTATAAACAGCCTCAATCCCTTTCACAAAAGGCTCTTCTCTCTCTTCCTCGGAAAGTCCGTCAAATCCTCTCTCCAGATTGTCAACAACCGGGAGAATTTTCTCTACTACGGATTTGGCACCCATGTCAAACATGGCACTCTTTTCTTTCTCGGAACGGTTCCGGAAATTTTCAAACTCAGCAAGATTTCTCATAAGACGGTCATTGAGTTCTTCAATCTTCTCGTCTTTTTTATCCTTTTTCACCTTGCGTTGTTTCTTTTCTTCTTTCGTAGATTTCTTTTTATCTTCGGGCTGCTCTGCCGTTTCTTCCGGTTTTTCTTCCGACTCTTCCTCCTGACCAGCCGTCTTTTCTGTCTGTTCCATATTCTCCGCTGTCTCCTCTGGTCTTTCCTCCTTCGGAGCGTGGTTCTTTACGGCATCTTCCGGCGTCTGCTCACTCTTTACTTCAACCAACTGTCATTCCACCTTTCTTTTGCTAACTCTTCTTAAAAATATCATCCAACTGCTGCATACAGTTTTCCAATGTGCCAACTACTTTTTCATAATCCATCCGTTTCGGTCCTACAATACCAAGTTTTCCATAAACACCTTCTTTAATTCGGTAGGTCGCCGTCACGACGGAACAATCCTTCATACTTTCCACCGGAGACTCTTCTCCGATATATACTTGTATGCCATGCTCCTTTTCCTCGCCGTCTGTGGCAGGATCATTCGCCCATGCCGCCAGCATTTGCTTTTCTTCAAAGGTCGAGAGCAGCTCGGTCATACTTTCCTTATCCGTCAATTCGGGATATTTTAAAATGTTCGTGGCTCCTGACGTGAATATCTCGGAATCATCCTCTTCTGCCATAACTTCTGAAATACTGTCAAGTACGCTGGAAATGATGTCTCCATAATCCCCCGCCTGATCTTTAATCTTCTGCATAATCGCCATATTTATTTCGGTAAAATCAAGACCATTCAATGCCGTATTCAGCAGGAAATTCATCTGTGCCACCACATTTTCATCCAAATCCTCCGGCACTTCAATCAGCTTGTTACTCACATGATTGTTATCCAAAATCACAAGTACCAGCAACTGGTGTTCGGCAATGCGGTTCAACTGGACAAATTTAATCTTCTTATGCTCATACTTCGGTTTCGTCACCATGGAAGTATAATTCGTATTCTGTGCAAGAAGTTTTGCCACCTGTTTTAACAGCAAGTCAATCTTATCCGCCTTCTCGACCATAAGCTCCTTCATCTCGGCAATTTCTTCATCTTTGCGTTGCAGCATAGTGTCCACGTAAAGACGATATGCGGAATCAGAAGGAATCCGTCCCGCTGAGGTGTGGGGCTGTAAAATGTAACCCATTTCTTCCAAATCTGCCATTTCGTTGCGAATCGTCGCTGAACTTAGATTCAGGTCCGTATATTTGGAAACGGTTCGGGAACCTACCGGTTCTCCGGTCTCCATGTAGTTCCGGATAATCGCCTCCAGAATCTTCTGTTTGCGTTCATTCAGTTCCACCTCATCACTTCCCCTCAAATTCTTCAAATGACCACTGTTTTTATCTTATTAGCACTCGTCAAATTCGAGTGCTAATCATTGACTACAATTAAGATACCATCTAAAAATTGGATTGTCAATAGCATTTTTACAAAAAAATGATTTTTTACATAAATTGTTACGTTATCCCAATCCGGTTCCCCTGCAACAGCTCCACATACTTCTCATTGCAGGTGATAAAGATAACCTGATTTTTCTCGGCAAACT
>CAZFHT010000026.1:13486-16962 GCA_964518785.1 uncultured Eubacterium sp. | reverse complement strand
TCCACATACTTCTCATTGCAGGTGATAAAGATAACCTGATTTTTCTCGGCAAACTCCCGCAGCATTTTACAGGCTCTCTCACACCGTCCGTCATCCATATCCACGAACGAATCATCGAAAACGGCAACGGCTCCCCCTTCCGGAAAAAGGTGGTTCAGAAGGGCAAGACGAAATGCCAGTGCCACCGTATCTTTTGTTCCCTCTGACAACTGGTCATATGTGATGTAGTGTCCCCCGCTTACCAGTCTGGCATCCATCGTCTCATTCAGTCCTTGAAGGTGTACATTTTCACCTGAGATTTCCTCCAGATAAAAACGAAAGTTCTTCTCCATATCCTCCATTGGGTTGCCAAGACATTCTTCTTTTGTCTGTTCATATACCTGCAAAATATGAAGCCATCTTTTGTAGGTCTCCAGTTCTTCCTGGAAAATCTCCTCCTTCTTTTCCAGCTCCTCCTCTTTTTCTTCAACGGTAAAACTTTTCTGCTCTCTCTTGACCTCCATCAAATCATCAAATGCTCTCTTTTTTTCTTCTTCTGCCTCGGCACAAAGCTGCTCCAACTGCCCTTTGTACTCCTTCGGATTTTGAACTTCCTCGTAGTCTTCAGAAACTGCCACGCACGATTCCAATTCTTCTGTTATCTCTTTCAAATCCGACTTGACATTTTCGATTTTTTCATCAAGACATTCCAAAGAATGGTACTCTCCCTCCCATGCCTCTATTTTTGTGCGGAGCATAGCGTTGTAGTCCACCAGTTCTCTGTCACCACACAATGCGTGGATTGTTTTCTTTACCTCCTCGACAGATTCTGTCGTAGTAATTTCTTTTCTGCGTCGGCTCAATTCCTCCCATGAAAGGTTTCCCAGCTCCCGGCTCTGCTCCCATGCAATCCCATCCATATCTTGTTGTAATTTAGAAATTTTCTGCTGCCGCAACTGGCACTGCTGATATATTTTCCGCATCTCCTCCTCATGAGAAACGCCATACTTTTCATACAACTTCGCCAGACCATCCTTCTCCTTTTGAAGTTCTTCACGAATCCGGGCAGACTCCATCCCCTTTGGTGCCAGTTCCAATTCAAAGAAATCCGGAACTCTTATCACCACCGGCTCTGTTATATCAAAATCCTCCCTGCCGGTGTCCAGTTCTTCACCCGATATGGATGACAGAATCTGAATTTTGCAGTCAGAAAACTTTTTCAGCTTGGCAGAAATATCCATGCCTGCCGCCCGGCTTTTCAGCCTTTCTATCTTATTTTTATGCTGCCGGACTTGTTCTAACTCTTCTGCCATCTCCGTCAGATTCCATGGAAAACTGCCGTCTTGACTTTCCAGTTTCTTTTTCTCCTGCTCTTTCGCCGCCAGCTCATTTCGAAACGTTTCCACCCGGTTATACTTATATAGAAGCTCTGCGTCTCTTTCGGCTGTTATCAGTTTTTCCGCTTTCTTTTGCTTTAATACGGACTCCGGCCATTCTCTACGGATGTCTTCATACTTTCTTAACTCCGTCTCTCCTTTTTTCTTCTTCTCTTTTTTTAATTTTCGATTTTCCAGCTCCCGATAAGAGGCAGCAAAATCATCCATCTTTTTCTTTGCCCTCTGTTCCGCCTCCTCACACTCTCTGTAATACTGATTGGCAGCGTCCAGATTTTTTTCTGCCTGACGTGCGCTCTCCCTCTCACTTCGCACTTCCTCGCAGGCGTAATAAGCAGTCAGAACAAGTGCCTTGTCCTTTCCGGTCTTCCACTTATTTGTTATGCCGCGCTTAATTCCGCCCTCCGGTGCCTCCTGCTCCAAATCCCACCGTTCACCGTACAATTTCACTTTTTCTTTCAGCAATTCTCCCAGTTTATCCAGTGCGATACCGTCATGCTCCACCACCGCCCTCGTAATCTGGGCAGAAATCTCCTTTTTCGTCTCCTCCCCGGTCTTCTCCGAGGTTCCCAGTACATTCATCAGGGCAGACGGATTTCTCAACTGGGACGAAAAAATCACTTCATCATAAATTCCTCTGCCGTATACAAGAGCCTCCTGCAACTCCTTCTTGATTTGGTCTGGCGACTTTATAATAGAAGAATTAGGAAGTTTCAGCTTACAAGAGCCACTGCCCTCTAACTCCCATTCCTTCGTGAGAACATATTTCCCCTGAGATGTCTCAAAGTACAATTTGCCATCAATGACATCACCGGGAGCACCACCCTCCTCTGGTTCTGTAGGAAAATATCGTGACAAAAACTTCTTATCCTGCGTTTTGTGAAGTTTCGTATCCTGAAACAGCATATGGTAAATCAAGTCCACCAGTGTGCTTTTTCCGGTCTCGTTATCGCCCACCAGCACATTCATTCCACTCTCAAATTCTACATCCCGGTCTTTCACTCCGGCAAACCGTTCACATTCAATTTCTCTGATTTTCACGCTTTCCTCTCCTCCTACTCTCGGCAGTTTTTCAACAACTCATATGCCATCTGCATTTCCTTTGCGTCGCCCGTCAGCCTCTCCATAAATTTTGCGCCAAAACTCAGCTCCGAAAATTCTTCCCGAATCATTTCCGGTGTAATCCGGGTTGTCAATCCGCTGTCATCAACTTCATAAGAAAGATAATCTCCCAGAACTTCCTTGTAAATCTGGTTTCGCATTTCATATTCCTCTTTGGAAATAGCACCTTGGATAAGGAAACGCACCACCGCATTCTCTTTTTCCTCTACCGCCTCGCTCTGCAAAACATCTCTTAACTCATGGTCTGATGTACTCTCCGCCGGAATTTGAAGTATTCTGTCAAAAAATCGCACTGCCCCGCTGACAACTTTGCTTGCCCGGATTCGTTTCTCTCCCTTTTTCTCCGCATTTTCCAGTGTAAGAAGGAAACAACACCCCTCCGTCGCATTGTGCAAATCTGTCTGCTCATGAGTTCCGGCATTATATATCCGGCAGCCGGTTTTCTCCTGCCCCTCCGATATATCCGGATACGGAATGTGCGTATGGCCAATCAGCCACACATCCACCGGAATATCCTCTAACTCCTTCTCTGTCATAGTAAAATATTCATGATTCATATCCGGCGTGATTCCTTTTAATGCACCATGAGCCATACCTATGCGGTATGTCCCGTCCTGCCGGAACTCCTTCTCTTTTATCCAGCAGAGATTATTTCCCTCGGAATGTTTAGACTGGCAGAAGGCTGGATAAACGACCACCTTCTCATCCCCTGCCTCATACTCATATTCCCGAAACTCATTCAAAAGCTGGATTCGGTTCTCCTGCTCCCGCAGGGCGTCCTGAAAATGCCGCCAGACTTTTTCTTCCCCTGTATAAAAATCATGATTCCCCGGCAATACCAAAACTCTCCCGTCAAATCCCGCAAGAGCTTGTACAACCGAAAACACATCGGATTTTTTCACCTGCTCGGTACTGTCAAACAAATCTCCCGTCACCATGAGAAAATCGCACTTTTCATGGTTCGCATAATCAACCAGCCAG
>CAZFHT010000026.1:0-13386 GCA_964518785.1 uncultured Eubacterium sp. | reverse complement strand
GATTTATTCCACGTTCTGTTATTGACTATTCACAATCTTCACTGCTTTTATTTACAATTCAGCTTACTTACAACTTTCTTTTTCTTCGCATCTTTTCCAGAGATGGTAAGGTTTTGGCCGTTGAACTGTAAGGTGTATTTTAATCCACCTGACTTCACCTTAATATTAGAGATGTTTACATTGCTTTTTAAATCAATGTTAGTGTTGTCAAAGGTTACATAGAACACTGCACTGTCTTCAGTAAGACGAACATGTACCCCGGCAAATCCGGTGCTGTCCTGCTTGCTTTGTTTGCCATTATAAACACAAGAATCCAATTTCCATGTTACGCCGTCTGCATACTGGTACAACGGATTGTTCATTGTCTCTTCTATCAGCGTTTCCATCGCATCTGCCTTTTTGGAGTTGGATGATTTTACCTTCTTGTAAAAATCCAATGCACTGTTAAAGTTACCTAACCCTGCAGCTTCATTTCCTTTGGCATAGTAGTAGTCATCCAATTTCTCCTGAATAGATTCCTGAGTTTTCTCATCTTTAATCTGCTCCATCAGTTTTTCCAGATTAGAAACATTGGTAGCGGTGTCTGCTGATGTCACCTCCGCCTCTGCAACGTAGCACTGCTGCAATGCCTGATCCTGATCCCAACCGTTATAATTATCCTGAATCAACTGCTGAGCCTCGCTAAAAGATTTCTGCTGCTCCAACTGGTCGATTCGTTTTTCCAGACTTTCTTCCTTTTTCTTCTCGGAAGACATATAAGAGCCTAACTCTTTAAATGCAGTCACAGCCTCTCCGTAGTCGCCGGAATTGTACAGCCCCACTGCTTTCCTGTAACGGACAAACTTCGGAAGGAAAATAACTGCCAGCAGTGCCACCAATACAACCACGCCGCCACAGACAAACATTGTCTTCTTTTGTTTCTCCTTCTTGCCCGCCATCTCGGCATTGGATATTTTATTTTCACAATGCGCCTTAAATTGATTGGCATTTTTATACCCGGAAAGTTTTTCAAAAATCTTCATTAACTCCTGATACTCTTCCGTCGTTCTCGCTTCAGAAATCCGACTGCAAGCGTCGGTATATTCCTTGCTCTGGGTGTCAAGAGCCTCCTGATAAAGCTGCTCCAACACTTCTTTCTTATCCGCCAAATGTTTTTCGTAACGCTGCTGAACCTTCGTCTGGTTCTGGGCATCTTTTGTCCTTGAACGCTCAACACTTTCCAACATGTCATTCAGTATTTTTTCCAAAAATGTATTCAGTGCGGTTCCAAAGTATTCTGTGTCATCCCTGCGAGCTCTGGCGAGAAGAGTGTCTGTCTCAATGAGAGTTTTTATCTTTTCATAATATTCTTCCTGATTTTTTGTACAGGAATTATAGCCATCAGAAAATGCCAGCTCCTCAGAAATCCGGTCTGCCTCAAGGTAGTATGAAATCTGATATTTTCCTACTGCCTCCTGCACCTCCTTCTGAATATCACACACGAAAGGAATGAACTCCGACTGCTGCAAAGCCATTTTGTTCTGAATTCCACGGGCAAAGTCCTCATCGCTAATACACTCATTCGCACTCAGAAACTCACCAAAATATGCCCGTCCGCTATTCGGCTGGCGAATCAGCACCTGCTCAAATAAACCGTCTGCCTTCTTCCATTGTTTTTCTGCCAGCAACTCATATCCCTGCTGTAGCAGTTCCTCAATCGAAATCTCCGGCTCTGGTTCCGGCTCCGGTATAATCGGCTCTGGTTCCGGCTCGACTGCAAGTTTCGGTGCAACTGGCAGTTCCGGTTCGATTACCGGATTCGGCTCAATTACGGATTCCGAAATCGGTTCCCTTTGCAGCTCTGGTTTCTGAATCGGCTCCGGTGCCGAAACCGGTTTTTTCAAAGGTTCCGAATCAATCATCGGAATTTTTTTCGTGAGAACTTTATTCAGCTCCTTAAACAAATCATTTAAAAATGTTTCCTTCTCCATGTCACAGGACGGTGCACCGGATAATTCTTTTGGAATTTGTCCTTTTTTCATGTCCTCGTAACATACAACCACTGGTGAATTCTGCTTTTTCGTTCCCATGTTAAGGAAACGAATCCAGTCATTTTTTACCCATGTATCGTTGATATTATCCTCGCTGGTTCCCACAACAATCATGGCTTTGGATGTATTTAAAGCCCCATATAAATAAGATTCTACCTGTAAACCATTCTTGTCCTCCAAATCAACCGGTGGAAAGAAAATCTGATACCCTCTCTTTTTCAACTGCTCGTAGATGTTCTGTGCCCGCAATCGGTCTTTCGCTGTACTTCCGTCAGCACCCTTCACACAGCAGGTAAGAAACAAATCGTACTCCGGCACATCCTGTGTTCCCTGACGAATCATTCTCTCCACCTCTGCGATTTTTTCTGCGTCCTGCTGACAACGACGCTGTTCAATTCCATGAAAATTATGAATTGCCGCCAGGTAATCTGCGTCCTCCAAAAAGTTCTCTATGCCGGTCCGATGGCAGGTAGGAACCCACTCAAACGTAGTTGAATCCTCTTTATAAACAACACCAAACCGTGCCAACGCACAGCACCAGTGCAATTCTGCATCGTTTCTGTCTTCCTCCAGCATTTTTTCATAAATTTCCAGTGCATCATCAAATCTGCCTTCTCTTCGCAGGTTGTTGGCATTGTTGAAAGTGATGATTTTGTTCTCATCCTCTGTCTTTGGATAGGTATTGGCATTGCCGCAATAAGCGCAGGTTCCAATGTCTGCCCCCGGTGCAATTTCGATATCTCCTCCGCATAATTTACATTGTATCGCTAACATGTCCCTCTCCTTTTTTCTCTATAATAATGTAACGTTACTTAACAACAACTTTACATACTGCTTTCATCTTTTTAGAATATTTTACAGTAATAGTCGCCTTGCCTTTTTTCTTTGCTTTGATTTTTCCGTTTTTTGATACCGTAGCCACTTTTTTGTTCGAACTTGTCCACTTTAACTTGTTCTTAACTTTTTTTACATTGGCACTCGTCTGTGGTGTAACCTTCACAGTCACCTGTAACTTGGCACTTTTCTTTTTCTTGAGCGTCAGCTTACTTTTACTCAATGTAATCTTTTTCACACTCAATCCGGCAGTGGAAGATGTGCTGCTTTTACTGGTTGTGCTGCTGTTTGACGATTTCTGGCTGGCAGAACTCTGGCTGTTCTGGTTATTTATCGTACTTTGTGCAACTTTCGTTCCGGTAACCACAATATGATTAATCGCCACCTCGCCTTTCATCGCATTTGTTTTTCCGGCACTGTCCTTAGTAGAATCCTCCAGCATATTATTTCCATTAATAGAATAAGCAGATGTAATCTCAATACGAATCTTAACTAATTCCGTATTGTTGGCTGGAATCGTTCCACTGATTTTCTCCATGACCTTGTTTTCTTGCAGTGACAACTCCGAGCCGGACACTGCCGTAAAGGTATCACTGTCACCAACCGCATAAGAAATCCGGTAATCTCTTGCTCCCTTTTTCGACGCACCTACATAGGCCGAGAACTGAATCTTTTCATACCCGGTGGTAGCAAGCTGAACTTCAAAATAAGGATTCTTTCCCCATTTATTTTTCTTTCCCGCTGACATAACCGGCTCTCGCACCGAGGATTTTCCACTGAAAGAATCAGTATAATACTTTTCCTTACTTGTGCTGTCGGTACTCTCTTCTTTGGACCACTCCAACTTTCTTTTGGATGTCCCGTCAAGAGATGCGTACAGCGTAGCTGTTCCCAATGTAAAACTATATCCTTTTTTTCCTGTTCCATACTTGGTTTTATTCAATGTCATATCTGACAATGACACAGCGTCTGCCTGTGCCATACTAAAAGAATAATTCAGACTGGCTAACGTCTTCTGAGTGTCTGCTGCTGCCCTTGGTGCTTTCCCCATACCTGCTGCCATAGAAAGCACAAGT
This sequence comes from uncultured Eubacterium sp., assembly GCA_964518785.1. Lineage (GTDB taxonomy): Bacteria > Bacillota > Clostridia > Lachnospirales > Lachnospiraceae > Eubacterium_F. The sequence goes on along the minus strand of CAZFHT010000026.1, from coordinate 9,446 downwards.
GAAAGCGTTGTAATAGTTGTAATAATTTTTCTCTTCAATGCAAATTCCTCCCTAGTCGAATGTTACAACTATTATACACTTTTTTTTTAAACTAATCAACAAATTATAAAGAAATACTATTTTTTTTAATAAAGAATCGCAAACAGATTCGCCGCAATCACCGTCAGCAGTCCGGCAACCACGATAGACAAACTGCTCATGGCACCTTGAATTTCCCCCATTTCCATTGCTTTTGTCGTGCCGATGACGTGTGCCGACGTCCCCATTGCCAGCCCAATGGCGACTTTTTCTTCGATATGGAAAATGCGGCACACAAATTCTCCCAGTACCCCACCCACAATACCGGTCAGCACAATGGCAGCTACCGTAATCATCACCATACCACCCAGCTCCTCACTCATTGCCATCCCAACCGCAGTGGTAATTGATTTAGGAAGAAGGGTGACGTATTCATCATGGCTCAGATGAAAACACCATGCCAGAACGAGGGTACAGAGCAGGCTGGTCACAACGCCCGACAAAATACCGAGCAGAACCGCAGCCCAGTTTTTTTTCAACACCGCCATCTGGCGATACAGCGGTACTGCCAGCGCCACCGTAGAAGGAGTGAGAAAATAGCTGAGAATCTGAGTTCCGGATTCATATGATTCATAGTCAACACGAGTCAAAAGCAAAATGCCAATCACCACGATGATAGATATGAGAAGAGGATTGAACAAGGCTATGCCCGTTTTATTTTTCAAAAATACCCCAAGCTGATAACCCAAAAGAGTAATCACAAGAGCAAAAAAAGTTGATGTCATAAAAAATTCATTCATGGGAGAAACCCCTTTCCTTTGTGTTCTTTCGTATGAGCCATTGTGCTACGCGTCCGGTTACCGCCATAACGATTACCGTTATCAAAAATACTGCCACAAGAAAAGGCAGCAGCATCGTTTTCAACTGAACCCACTTCGTCATCAGCCCCACTCCTGCCGGAACAAAAAACAATGGCATGATGTCAATGAGAAAGTCCGCAGCCCTCTCTACCTTCTTCAATGGAATAATTCCGGTAAAAAGTCCGGCAAACATCAGTATCATGCCGTAAATCCCAGCCGGGACAGGCAGCGGAATGAGATACCGCAGAATTTCTCCCAGAAAACTGACTGCCATAATGATGAGAAACTGATTTATATATTTCAATGTTAATCCATCCTTTCCTTTTGCCACTATTCAGAGGCCCGCCTCCTGTGTCGATATACAAAACGGAGCATGGAATCACCCTTGCACCAGCGAAAATTTTATCATATAATGATGTCAAGGTCAAAAGACTTTTTGCAAACATAGCATCTTTTGTATCTTTTAACCCCGACATCATATTATTTTGGCTGCAAAAAAAGATTCTTATTCAATTATTCAAATAGAAAAGAGGGTTTGCGATGGCAATCATAAGCAATTCCATTCAAAACAATACAAGTAACAGCGGTTCTACTACTGTCAGCCGCACTCAGGTATACCGTTCCGGCAATTCCGCCGTCCGTTTACAGGAGGGACAGACATTAAAGGGGGTAGTCAGCGATGTTCATGGAGACCAGATTACCCTTTCCATGGAAGACGGTTCTTCCTTTACCGGAAAACTGCCGGATGCGAGCCAGTATTCCATCGGGCAGAAGGCAGCTTTCCAAATCGTCAGTCTGGACAGCAATACCATTTATATGAAAGCGGTTTCCGGCGCCTATCTGCTGGATATGGAGGACACCATTGAACAGGCATTAGAGGAGGCGTCCTTGCCAAAATCCGACCGCAATCTTGAGGTGGTACGAAGTCTTTTACAAAACCAGCAGTCCATCAGCCGGGAGAATATTATGTCTGCCATACGTCTGTGTGCCAATTACCCGGATGCCAATGTGGATTCTGTCATTACGATGAGACGCCTCGGACTTCCTATGTCAGAGAGCACCGTAAAGCAGTTTGACAGCTACCAGAACAATACCCACCAGTTATTATACAAAATGGATTCTCTTACCGATTCGGTTAATGAAATGCTGAATTCTATCGGCAGCCAGATTCCCCGTCTGGCAAAATCCGTAGGAACCCAGCTTTTGAACATTGCCCTTCAGGGAAATCCTTCACCGGAGGAACAGGCTGTGGCTGAGAACTCCTTGAGCGAAACGATGAGTGAGGCAATGGGCGAGGCAGTGGCTGACGAAGTGTCAGAGGATTCAACAGAACAATCAAAAATGACTTCTTCTCCGTCCGAGACAGCGGAGGAATCCGTAGCGGCTGCCACAGAGCAGGAAACAAACGCAGCAGCTTCATCCGGACCACTTTCCCGAATGAAACAGTTATTTACGAGCATTTCCGGAACAGTATCCGGCTCCTCTGCGGAACCGGAGCAGACAAAGGAAAGCACGCCTTTCATCCATGAGCAGGCAGGTTTTCTCCTCTCCGGAGAGGAACGGCAGGAATTTTCTTCTTTCCTTTCCGATTATCCCCTTTCCGATAAACTGAAGGAGGGAATTGCTGACGGTACTATCACCGCAAGAAATTTTCTGGAAGAAATAAAAAATGCCTTTCCGAATATGACAGAGGAGCAGGCGGGGAAACTCCTTGCGTCTAAGGGATTTCAAACTTTTGTAAAACAGCAGTTTCTCACCGGATGGACACTTTCCCCGGAACAGTTAAAAGCAGACGGTTCACCGGAAAGTGTGTATCAGAAAATGTCCCATCAATTTGACGAACTATCCACATTCAGCGAAAAAGTTCTTGGCAAGGACGTTTTTTCCCAGTTGTCAGACAATGCCTCTGATTTAAAACAAAATCTGGATTTTATGAAAACCCTGAACGAGACATTTCAGTATATTCAACTGCCATTAAAAATGCAGAGCCAGAACGCCCATGGAGACCTCTATGTCATGACAAGAAAGGAATCACTCAAGAAAGACCCGAACAATCTGAAAGTTCTCCTTCACCTTGACATGGACCACCTCGGCACACTGGATATTCATATTACGAAAGAAAACACTTCGGTATCGACGCAGTTTTATGTCTCTACCGAGGAGACAAAACATCTTCTGGAGAAAAATATCCAACTGCTCCATGACGCCATAAACGAGCAGGGATACAGCTTTTCTTCCCAGCTCTCACTAAAAGAAAAGGACATGGACGTGGTGAATGACTTCATCGCCGCCGATGCCCCTGTCGGAAATATTGCAAGATATAATTTTGACCTTCGGGCGTGACAGAACACGTCCCTTTACAGGAATATATATTTACAGATAAACAACACCGCAAGAACGTACATCAGCGGTGTAATCTTTTTGGATTTTCCACAGGCCAGATTGATGACAACGTATGAGATAACGCCGATGGCGATACCTTCTGAAATGCTGTACATAAGCGGCATAGCTAACATACACAGATATGCCGGAACCGCCTCAGACAAGTCGTTAAAATCTACGTCCAGAATTGCGGATACCATCAAAAATCCGACAAAAATCAATGCCGGTGCCGTAGCAAATCCCGGAATCGCACAGAATACCGGAGAGAAGAAAATCGCCAGCAGAAACAAAAGTCCGGTAACAATAGAAGACAATCCCGTTCTTCCCCCTGCTGCCACGCCGGAGGAGGATTCTACAAAAGTAGTCGTAGTGGAGGTTCCCAGCACCGCACCCGCACTGGTGGCAATGGCGTCTGCCAAAAGAGCCTGCTTAATGCGGGGAAGCCTGCCATTCTCATCCAGCATTTTCGCTTTGTCTGCCACGCCAATCAGTGTTCCAAGCGTATCAAACATATCGACAAACAGAAAAGACAGCAGCACAACGATAAAGTTTACTATGCTGACCTCGGAAAAATCTGCGTTAAAACACTGCCCGAAAGTTTTTCCAAGAGAACCAAGATTGACAAAACTCCATTCCGGGTACAAAGAATAAAATCCTGCCTCCGCATCCGGCACATACACACCGACTCCCTGCATAATCATGCCAAGAATCCATGTCACGAGAATTCCAATTAAAATCGAGCCTTTCACATTTTTAATATATAAAATAACGGTGATAAACAAGCCTACAAGAGCAAGCACCGCAGCAATTCCCTCAGTGTGAAAGTTGTCCGCAAAATCGACGCAGGTAAGCAGCGTAGAATCGTCATTGACAACCAGATACGCCCCCTGCAGACCAACAAAGGCGATAAATAAACCGATTCCGGCACTCACGCCCTTTTTCAATGTAAATGGAATCGCATTAAAGATTGCCTCACGAACATTGGTAAGGGACAAAATGATAAAAATAATGCCCTCCACAAACACTGCCAGCAAAGCTACCTGCCACGAATATCCCATAGCACCGCATACCGTATAGGCAAAGTAGGCGTTCAGCCCCATGCCCGGAGCCAGTGCAAAAGGATAATCGGCAAGGAGAGCCATAACAAACGTACCGAGAAATGACGCCAGTGCTGTGGCAAGCAAAACCGCATTCTTATCCATACCGGACGCCGACAACATCGTAGGATTTACGGCGAGAATATATGCCATTGTCATAAATGTGGTGATACCGGCAATTACTTCCGTCTTAATATTTGTATTGTTTGATTTCAGCTTAAAAAACTTTTCCAGCATAATCTCCTCCTGCTAATCATTCATGATTGCTATATCAATAACCATGCCTTTCCATAACCTGTAAATTTATTTTTCACACTATTTCCCCTCGTATGTAATAATGGAGGATACGTCATACTTTTGCAGACGTTCCCGCCCTTTCAGACCTGCCAGCTCCATCAAAAATACAATTTTCACAACTTCGCCCCCCAGCTGCTCTACCAGATTCGCACACGCCTCAATCGTTCCCCCAGTGGCAATCAGATCATCAATAAGCACAACCTTTTGTCCCTTCTGAATCGAATCCTTGTGAAGTTCAATCGCATTACTTCCATACTCCAAATCATACTCTGCCGTAACCGTCTCGCATGGAAGTTTTCCCTTTTTTCGGCAGGGAACAAATGCTTTCCCCAGTGCATAGGCAATCGGTACTCCAAAAATAAATCCTCTGGATTCTGTACCTACGACCACATCAAAATCCACATCCTTCAGTACATCAATCATGGAATCAATCGCCAGCTTTAACCCTTCTGCGTCCTGCAAAACAGTTGTAATGTCACGAAAGATAATCCCTTCCTCCGGAAAATCCGGTATACTTCTCACATACTCTTCCAGTTTCTTCACAATTTCTTTCCTCCTGCATAATAAATTACTTATATTTATTATATCGTTAAACAAATATTTCCGCAAGTGCTGTTTTATATACACTTGTGACCCTCTGAACATCAACGCCATTAATCACGACAAATCGGTTTCACCGAAAAGGAGTACGTAATATCCTTTGCCGCATCAATGCGGTACTTTTCTTCCACGTCAGCTCCCCAGCTGTCGATGCCACCCACTCCTCTCACAGCTCCCATCACGCACAGAACCGTCCTCCTTGCCAGAGGAAGTTCCTCCTGATGAGCAGCGTTCTCAAGTTCCTGTGCCGTATAAGGAAGGCAGGAAAAAGCAAAGGGTTCTTTTTCCATCTGAATACGAAGTGCGGTTTTCCTTTTCTCTTTTCTCCGGTTATCCAGTTCTGTGCTGCGGTAAATTTCCAGCCACTCTGTGCTCATGTGCATACCACATTCCTGCGGAACAAGATACGGCGTAACCGGAAGTCCATCTGCCTCATACACTCCTCTGACACCTCCGTCCATCCGGTCCGGATACGTTTCCCCTGACAAGCCCATGTACCGGAAACCGTCTGCCACCGTAGGCATGACAAAGCGCATACCGAACGCCGGGAGCTCTGGCAGTCCCTCTTTTCCTTTGTACTCCACCTTTATGTGAACGACGCCATCTCCACTGACACAATAAGTAACTTTCACCGTAGTCTTTGGCACTGTGATTGTCTCATAAGAAAAACAAATCCCGACTTTCTCTGCGGCTTCCTCCTGATGATAGCGATTGTTCTCCGGTGCTGTCGGTAGCGGAATGAGGTTCCCATCCACAGATACCTCCACGCCCGTATGTCGGATAAACATATCTGCACCAAACCACATGCCGGATTTCAGGTGAAAACCATTTCCTCTGTCATTATCTGTCAATGCCCGCCAGAAGGTAGGTTTTGGGGTGCGGTAAAGCCACTCTTTCCCCGCTGCATAAAGAGATTCCATTCCCCCAGTCTGATAGGAAAAAATATAATGAAAATCCGTTCCTGACACACCCAAGGTATAGTCTCCGTATATAATTTTAACTTTATTGCTCATAGATTCCATAATAATGCCTCACCTCCTGCATGGCTGGTTTTTCTGTGCGGTCTGCGAACAAAATGCCGTCTCCCGAAAATTCATAATCTGCCGGACGGTCATCAAAATCACCGCCGTAACGCAGCACCTCTCTCCCCGTCACCTCGTCTTTTACAAATAACGCCTGATCGATAAAGTCCCAAATAAATCCTCCCTGATACATCGGGTATTCGTCCAGCAGTTTCATATAAGTATTCAAACCTCCCATGGAATTTCCCATGTCGTGCATATATTCACAGAGAATAAATGGTTTCTTCGGATTGTTCTCTAAATATTCCCGGATATTTTCCGGATATGCGTACATCCGGCTTTCCACATCGGAAATTTTATCTTCATACGCCCGATTGAAAAACACGCCCTCGTAATGCACAATCCGGTCGGAATCCCACTCCTTATAGCACTGGTTCATTTTTTCCAAAACCGTCCCGGCATAAGACTCATTTCCCAATGACCAGAACAGAATGGATGGGTGGTTTTTAAATGTTTCAGAGTTCGTTTTTGCCCGGTCAATCGTGACTGCCTCCCACTGAGGGAAATCACCGGGTACATTCCATGAAGAATCCAGTGTACCATATTTTCCCCACGAACCATGAGTTTCCAGATTTGTTTCCGCCATCATGTAAATGCCCTCCCGGTCACACATATAGTACCATGGAATCTGGTCGGGATAGTGGCAGGTGCGAACGGCGTTGATATGGTTTCTCCGAATACACTCCATGTCCCATTTCATTTCCTCCATGCCGATACATCGTCCGGTTCTGGCACTCCACTCATGGCGGTTCACTCCGGTCAGCACAAGCCGTCTTCCGTTGAGATATATTATGTTGTCCCTGATTTCCACTGTGCGAAAACCAATGTCATAAGGCACGATTTCTGCCAGTTTCCCCCCTTCGTTATAAAGACGCACCTCCACCCGGTAAAGAAAAGGAGTTCTGTGTTCCCACAGCCTGACACTGCCCGCTATCTGCTTTTTGATTTCCATTTCCTTGGATGTCTTACGGTTCTCCCTCACAAGCACCTCATCACCATCCCGCAGCAGCACCTCGACACTTCCCTTGTCACACGAGCCGGAAAGTTTCAACCGTACACTGATTTCTGCCTTTTCTCCCTGCGAATCTGCCCTCGGCCGAATCCACAAATCCTCTACATGGATCTCCGGTTTTGCATAAAGTTTTACATCACGAAAAATACCGAAGAACCGGAAAAAGTCCTGATCCTCCAAAAACGCCGCCGAACTTCTTTTATGAACTTCTACCGCCAGCACATTGTCCTTGTCCTGAATGACAGAAGACAAATCAAATTCCGAGGGGGTAAAGCTGTCCTCAGCATAACCGATAAACGTTCCGTTCAGCCACACATACACAGCCTGCTCCACACCCTCAAAGCAGATGGCCACACGTTTTCCCCGCAGCTCCTCCTTCAAATCAAAATGGCACACATAGGAGCCGACCGGATTGTACTCTGCACCGCTGAACAGATTTTCCCGCTGCCCCTGTGCTGCCTCTGAGCCGGCAGGACGGCGGTACTCATGTCCCTCCCACGGGTACATGATGTTGATGTAGTGAATCCGGTCATATCCGGCAAGCTCAATATGCCCCGGCACCGCAATCTCATCAAATCCGGCTGTATCATAATCTTTTTTATAAAAATCCACCGGTCTTGTCATGGCATTTTTCGAATAACGGAACTTCCATGTGCCGTTCAACGACTGGCACAGCCGATTGTTCCCATCCATGCAGTCCTTTTCACTTTGGTAAAATTTATGGTCACTGTGCGCCGGAATCTGATTTACCCGAAACACCTCCGGGTTATCCAGCCAGCCAATCTGAGCCTCCATTCCCTTTCCTCCTCAAAAAAACTTTTACATAACAACAATCCTGTCCAAAAAGGGCAGGATTGGCATATTTTATTCACTTCATTATTCTAAAGAGGCCGCATAATCATTGATGACATAATCCATGATGGACGCCGCACCCACAATCTCACAGCCGTACAGATAACCACTCTCCAACTTTTGCTGGCGAAGAATATGAATTACGCAGTTCATTGCGTCTTCCTTCCCCAGTACCAGTCTTGCATTAAAGTAATAATCCACCGGCAGCATACTCTCCGTCTTAAAGCCGATTCCGGCTCTGGATACGTCCACGATTTCAATCGGTGCGTTAATATTTTCCACCTTAATATTGCCTTGTTTGAAAAGGGAGGTTATCTCCAGTTTCAAATCCGCCGGCCAGCGTTTTTCTCTTCTCATCTCAATCATATCGTTGAAAGCCCCTTTCTCAATACCTGAGGTTTTGCTACTGCACATCTTACGATTCCAACAGTTCCTGCAAAATCCTATTCACAATTCCCGGATCTGCCTTTCCCTGCATCGCCTTCATCGTCTGCCCCACAAGAAAACCAATTGCCTTTTTCTTCCCTGCCTGATAATCTGATACCGACTGAGGATTCTCTGCAACAACTTTCTCGATTATCTCTCGCAGTGCACTTTCATCATTGACAGTCCCAAGTCCATTATCCGCCACAAACTTCTCTACGTCAATGTTTTCTTCAAAAATTTTTTCAAAAATTTCTTTCGCCACAGTAGAATTGACCGTTCCTTTGTCTGTCAGCTCAATCAATTTAGCAAGATTTTCCGGTGTAAATGTGATGTCCTCCGGTTCCATTTCCTTTTCTTTCAAAAGGCGCATTGTCTCACCCATAAGCCAGTTAGACACTTTTTTCGGATTGTGGCACTGATTTGTCGTCTCCTCAAACAAGTCAGCCAGCTTTTTATTAGCAGTGATAATGGAAATGTCATAGTCCGGTATATCAAATTCTTTTTTGTAACGCTCCGCCTTTTCAGCCTGAAACTCCGGTGCGCTGTCTTTGACTCTCTGAATCCACTCATCACTGATTACAATCGGTGTCAAATCCGGATCCGGGAAATAACGGTAATCCTGCGCGTCCTCTTTCGAACGCATGGCGTAGGAGTATTCTTTATTGTCATCCCAGCGGCGGGTTTCCTGAATAACTTCGCCGCCATCCTCCAAAAGTTCAATCTGTCTTGCACGTTCTCCCTCAATCGCTCTTGCAACTGCCCGATACCCAAGAAAACAAGATGTTGGGATTGGTGAGCGTCACCAACTGCTGGCGGATGG
>CAZFHT010000025.1:0-20516 GCA_964518785.1 uncultured Eubacterium sp. | reverse complement strand
GATTTAAATACTCTTTCTTCGTATCTTCGGTCTCATAGATGATTGGATTGTAAATTACAATGTGAGCCATAGATAAATTTTCAGTCTTAATACCATCCACCTCCTGTTCTATGTTCCAGCATATAACACTATCATTTCACAAAGACATATACTGTCGTTCTTTTTTATTTTTTATGCTCCATTCGGTAGCCCTGAATTACAGAGTAACCAATGGGATTACAAAGTAATCCCATTAATCTTCATCAGCTCTCTGGCACTGTCCAGCGAATCCACTCCGGTGCGGTTCTTAATCGGTGCAAATTCTTTGCTGCGTTCTACCTCAAAAGACAGACAATTGTCCATCATGTGTATCATATCCAACACCAGTGTCTCAAACTTATAACCATTTGGTTCTGTCGGTTTCACCAGTTCTGCCTTTTCATTGATGTAAGGAATCTTCTTCTCCACAACATGAGTCGGCATATTCTCATTCATAATCCGGGTAAGTGTCTTTACCTCAAACAGATAATTCAAAATCACGCCATAGTTGTACAAAAGTTTTCCCTTCTCGTCACGTGAGTTAATAATCTCGTCAGTCATTTCGTAATACTCCACGATAGAAGGTTTTCCGTCCTCCAGACACAGCACTCCTACTTTTTCATTCGGCTCGGCTTTTGCCACCACTTTAGAGCCGCAGACACATCCGGCATCAATCGTGGCTCCCACAAATACCGGGTCTGCCATTTTTTGCAGCACATTGTCCACAGCAAAAACGTTCAGCCATTCCACGCCAAGCTCATTGATTTTGTCCAAAAGTCCGGCTTTCGCAAGAGACGAGAACCAGCCTCCGTTTCCATTCGGAGAGGTGGCAATCCGTCCCTTTTCCTCCATGTAAAATTTCCCGTCATAAGAGGCAGCCGCTGCCATCTCCTGCACGAAGAAAAATACATAGTCCTTGTTATATCCAAAATAATCATGCTCCGCAAAAAATCCCGTCGTGTCATCATGATTTTTTTCACTTGTCATAACAAACAGCGGCACCCATGTATCTGCTTTTTTCACAACGTCCATCAGATTATTCACCAACTGCTCAAACAAATATAATTCTTTATGGATACCGACATTCAACATTCCCTTCGGTTTATCCAATCCAAGGCGGGTTCCCTGCCCTCCGGCAAGAAGTACGGCGCCGACTTTTCCGGTTCTGACTGCCTCCAGTCCCTTCTTTTCAAAGAAATCCTTTTTTTCTTCTATTTCCTCCAAGGTCACTGCACCCAGCGGCTCCAGTTTCCCTTTTGTCACTTCGGTCACTCCGCCTTTAATCAAATCCAGCGTGGATAAGTCCAATGCCTCTATCTGCTTCAAAAGGCTGTCCTTCTCTTCCTTGTCCAATTCGTCATAATATTTTAATAAATGCTCTTGTCCTGCCGGGGCAAGTTTTTTTACTGCCTCTTCGTATGTCATCCCAGCAACTCCTTTCTCGTCCAAAACGTTACTTCCATTGTATCAGTTTTAACAAAAAGTACAAGAGAAAAATATTGTTTTTCGTCTATAGAAATGGTATGATAGTTCCATATGTTTGACACACAAGAAAGGAAGTATGGAAAATGACACAGAGCGAAAAAGCAATAAACCTACATAAGGAGTGGAACGGAAAAATCGAGACAACTCCAAAATGCCATGTTAAATCCCGTGAAGACTTAGCGATTGCCTACACCCCCGGCGTTGCCGAGCCTTGTAAAATAATAGCAGAAAATAAAGAGGCAGCTTACCAATATACGATTAAATCCAATACGGTAGCCGTCGTATCAGACGGAAGTGCCGTACTGGGCTTAGGAAATATCGGTGCCGAGGCAGCAATGCCTGTTATGGAGGGAAAAGCTGTTTTATTCAAAGAATTCGGTGGTGTCAATGCTTTTCCTATCTGCCTTGACACACAGGACACAGAAGAAATAATCAAAACCGTTGTTCATATCGCACCTGCCTTCGGCGGCATCAATCTGGAGGACATTTCTGCACCGAGATGTTTCGAGATTGAGACAAGATTAAAAGAATTGCTGGATATCCCTGTCTTTCATGATGACCAGCATGGAACTGCCATTGTCGTTCTGGCAGGTATCATCAATGCACTGAAGGTTGTGGGCAAGAAAAAAGAGGATTGTAAAGTAATTGTCAATGGTGCCGGTTCTGCCGGAATCGCCATCAGTAAGCTGTTGCTCCGTTACGGATTTACCAATGTGACGCTCTGCGACAAATCCGGTATTCTGAATAAGCAGTCAAAGGATTTGAACTGATGCAGAAGGAAATGATGGACGTTACGAACCCGGATAACAAAGAAGGCTCTCTGGCAGACGCTTTTCAGGGTGCTGACATCTTTGTCGGCGTATCCGCCCCGGGCATTGTCACAGAAGAAATGGTGGCGTCAATGAACAAGGACGGAATTTTGTTCGCCATGGCAAATCCGGTTCCGGAAATCATGCCAGACTTGGCGAAAAAAGCCGGAGCCAAAGTAATCGGTACCGGACGCTCGGATTTTCCGAATCAGGTAAATAATGTCGTTGCTTTCCCGGGTATTTTCCGCGGTGCATTAGAAGGACGTGCCACCCAGATTACAGAGGAGATGAAACTGGCGGCAGCACTTGCCATCGCCTCTCTCGTTCCCGACGACCAGCTCAATGAGGATAACATTATGCCGGAGGCTTTTGACCCACGTGTGGCTAATGTTGTCAGTGCCGCCGTGAAAGCACACATCAATGACTAGCAAGACGAAAGAATGAGGTACAACACCTATGGCAAGCGAATCCATTACCTTTTACAAATTAATTATTTTATACACGCTCAGTAAATTAGAGGCACCGATTCCTCCGGGAATTATATCGGATTATATTACGAATCAAGGATATACGAATTATTTTACGATTCAGAATGCTTTCGGAGAATTGTTACAGGCAGATTTAATCGAAGAAGATTCTACTTATCACTTGTCCTATTACACGATTACGGATGCCGGAAAAGAATCATTGGAATTATTCGGCGGACCTCTGTCCGCCGATATGCGCAGAGAAATTGATGAGTATTTAACAAGCAAACGCTATGACATTGTAAATGAAACTTCTTTTATCAGTGATTATCACAAAACAGAAGACGGCACCTACCTCGCCACCTGCACACTGCGGGAGGGAACCCACGTGCTGTTCCATGTGGAACTCGATGTGACAACTGAGGAAGATGCCGTAAAAGTATGCGAAAACTGGAAAGAAGGCAGCGAACCGATTTATCAGGTAGCCATGAGGCAGTTATTAAAATAATAACTGCCTCTGGTATCGTCGGTGATTTTTCAGCAGTGCCATTGCGGAAACAGACAATGATTGCACTGGCTATTTATCTACTACCTCTTGATTTTCTTCGCCGGATTAAATTGTTTATATGTATATTTATCTAACAGCTTATAGTAATTATATTTCCCATTAAATTCCGGTCCTTTGCGAAGTTCAAAATGCAAATGGGCACCATACGCCATCCCGGTAGCACCGGACACTGCAATCTTATCTCCCTGCTGCACCTCATCTCCTGCCTTCACCTTCAGAGATGAACAGTGGGCGTAGTAGGAATAGATTCCATTTCCATGATAAATGATAACCAATTTCCCGAAAGAGCCGAGAGAACTTCCGCTGTGGTACTTTGCATAGACAACCGTACCATCCGCTGTGGCGACAATGCTTTTTCCACCGCCTCGCAAATCCCAGCCGAAGTGCTTTCCGCTGTGAGTGGAACAATTACAATGCCAGCCATCTCCCCATTCGGCATTTTCCTCCGGTGCAATATATTTCGCTTTTTTCACCTGAAATTCTTTGCTGAGAGCAGTTTTCTGTCTGCCCTTTGTATCCGTCAGTTCCACGACATAACGGTAAGTACCCTTCTTCAGCTTGCTAAACTTTAAGTCGTCATCCATAGCACTGAGCTGTACCGTTTTCTTTGCCTTTTTCACAGTAACCTTCGTGTCATAATAAGTTTTTCCCGAATCATCCACGATTTTACCTACCGCATTTTTTAATTTGTGGCTGGACGATATCTTACCTTTTACCGTAAAAGAAGTACCGGAAGTCATTGTCTTTTTCGGATAGCTGCACTTAGTCTTCTTGATTTTCCAATTTGGGTAAGTAGTGGTAGTCGAGGCAGCCGGTGCAGATGTAGCCGACGGTTTCTCCGACGGTTGTACCGTTGGTTGCACCGTTGGTTCTGCTGTCGGCTCCGCCGTAGATATCGCTGACGAGGTAGCCGCCTCCCCGCTATTCTCTATGTTCTCTGCTGCTTTTCCTGTAATCGCAGTCGTTGCCAGCAAGAACAGACACATTGCCGGCAACAGGATGTATAATACTTTTTTCACCTTAATCTCCTTTAATCTATTTATCAAATGAAACTTCCCGGTCCGGATTATCTACATCGTTTTGAAATGGATTGGAGACCATTTCAATTTTTCCCTCCCGAATGAAACGCTGAATTTTCGTTCTGCTGACGCCCGTAGCCTCAGAAAGTTTGAATGCGTTTTGTGGACCATGCTCATTGATATATGCCTTCAGTATGCCAAATTCCGTCACATACAGATGCCCACAATCAACGCAGACATATTTCCCGCTGCCATGATACCGCATTGCCCCGGAACAGCACTCACACACAACAGATCCCGGCTCCTCCACCAGCATTTTTAATTTTTCTTCCATATGTCACATATCCCTCACTTTTTTTTATATTCTTTTCTTATTTACTGTTACTGTCCTCCCCATATTTCTCTTCATAGTTTTTCTGACACTGCTCAATAATCGCCACTGCCTCTGACGGACCGTCGAACTCTTTTACCGCAGTCTCTTTATTCTCTAAATCTTTGTAAATACTGAAAAAATGCTGGATTTCCGCAAAAATGTGATCCGGCAGCTGTGAAATGTCGGTATAATAATTGTACATCGGGTCATTGTACGGAATCGCAATAATTTTTTCATCACTGGCACCATTGTCCAACATATACATAACACCAATCGGATAACAGCGAACCAAAGACATCGGCTCAATGTCCTCTGAGCAAATGACAAGAACGTCCAACGGATCCTTGTCATCACCCAATGTTCTCGGGATAAAACCGTAATTTGCCGGATAATGGGTAGACGTATACAAAATACGGTCTAAGATAATAAGTCCCGTCTCCTTGTCCAGCTCATATTTCTTCTTGCTGCCCTTGGAAATCTCAATCGTTGCTACAAAATCTGTCGGTGTAATTCTTTCCTTGCTAATGTCATGCCAAATGTTCATTTTTATCCTCTCTCTCCTGAATCATAGTCAACCTACTCCGGTTGTACCCAGTTCTAAATATTTTAAGTATGCGCCGTATGTCATCGTCACTCTGTCATCTCCGGTGCCAACTGACACAAGCACCTGCTCCAAGTCACTATCACCGGCGCTCTCTCCTGTGTCAAAAGATGTTGTAGATTGCTCTGTTTTTGTTGCTGTTTCTTCCGTATCTACAGACGTAGAACCTCCGCTTCCGGAATATGCGTCCCCTGTAGACACCGTCTTATCCGGCACCGTAACTCCCTCCTGCATATACTTTTTAATTTTCTTTACATAATTCTGTGTCTCTGTGTAAGGCGGCACACCTCCGTACTTCTTTACTGCACCACTGCCGGCATTGTATGCTGCTGCCGCCAGCGTATAGTCACCATCAAACTTTTTCAAATGCGCCTTTAATAATTTTGCTGCTGCCATAATGTTCTGTCTGGCGTCATATGGGTCGGTGACTCCCAGCTCCTCACACTCCTCCGGCATAATCTGCATAATGCCCTTTGCACCGGCAGAAGATACACATTTGGTATCAAAGTCCGACTCTGCTTTCGCCACCGCCACAAGAAAATCGTAGGAAATATCATATTTTTCCGACGCCTCCTCAAACAGCGACTTCAAAGTCGTAGTCTCCTCTAATCCTGTGCTGTCCGTACTGCTTGTACTACTCGTACTGCTCGTACTACTTGTACTGCTTGTACTGCTTGTTTTTTCAGTCTCTGTGGAAGCGGTATTGGCACTCTGCGTTTTCTCTGTCGTCACCTTGTCCAACATTTTTTGAAAAGGAGTGATGGACGACTGCCCTTTCTTTGATTTGTTACTTACTGATGCAGCCAGATTTCGACTATCTGTCACATCATTTACTACCATCATGGACATATATTCCCCCATTTCTACAGGTTCTTCCCTGCATTAAAACACAACAACCTCTCATAATTATATCGAACACTTTCAAATAAGTCAATAATTTACAAATATTATTCCACTGTAGTTAGGCTTTGCGAATGCCGGCGGTTCTGTGAATAGCAATTCAACGATAATACCTTTCGAGAAAATCGTCCATTTTCTCCATGGATTCCTTCAGCACATCTACCGTAGGAAGATACACAATCCGAAAATGATCCGGCTCTGCCCAGTTAAAGCCGCCGCCATGCACTAAAAGTACCTGTTCTTTACGAAGGAAATCCAGTACAAACTGCTCGTCGTCAAGAATCCCGAACCGTTTCGCATCAATTTTCGGGAAAATGTAAAATGCCGCATCCGGGCGGACGACAGAAAGCCCGTCCACCTGCTCAATGGCGCTGCAAATACATTCCCGCTGTTCGTACAGCCTTCCGCCCGGCAAAAGGAGAGGATCTGTCTTCGGACGATTTTTCAACGCCGGAAGAATAACGTGCTGTGCCAGTACATTCGCACACAGACGCATGGAGGAAAGCATATTGATTCCTTCTATGTACCCCTTTCCCTTTGACAAGTCTCCACTCAGCACCATCCAGCCGCTTCGAAAACCGGCGATACGGTCTGACTTGGACAAGCCGTTAAACGTCACAACGAAAAGGTCGGGTGCCAATGAGGCAATGGAAACGTGTTCCTTTCCATCAAAGACGAGACGGTCATATATCTCATCGGAAAAAATAATCAATTCGTATTTTCTTGCCACCTCTGCAATCTGTTCCAAAATTTCCCTCGGATACAAAGCACCGGTTGGATTGTTCGGATTAATGATAACAATGCCCTTCGTCTTTGGCGTAATCTTTTTCTCCATGTCAGCAATGTCCGGATACCAGTTGGCACTCTCGTCACAGATATAATGAACCGGGTTTCCTCCTGCCAGCTTAGCCGCCGCCGTCCAAAGCGGATAGTCCGGGGCGGGAATCAAAATCTCATCGCCATTATTTAAAAGTCCCTGCATTGCCATGGAAATCAGCTCACTCACACCGTTACCGAGGTAAATGCGGTCCAGCCTGACATCTGAAATTCCCTTAGATTCATGATATTCCTTGATTGCCTCTCTTGCTGAAAGAATACCACTGGATTCACTGTAGCCCTGAGACATCGGATCCTTCAACGCCTCGCTGACAGCGTCCGTCACCCAAGTCGGTGCAGTGAAACCAAAGGGTGCCGGATTGCCTATGTTTAACTGTAAAATTTTCTTTCCCTGACGTTTCATTTCATTCGCCTCGTCCAAAACCGGCCCCCGCACGTCATAACAGACGCCATGCAATTTATCTGATTTTGCAAATGTCCTCATTGTCTTTGCCTCCTTGAACAAAAATGTCTCGTTAAAATAATAACGATTACAACACTGACTGCATCAATCAGCAGCCGAATCAGATTTATAATAGAAGAATCGAAATTGTCCAATAATTTTGTTAAATAATCCAGCACATAGGAACTGGAGTTAAAAAGCACATGGAGAAGGCAGCTCCCCCAAATCGTCTGTGTCTTTTCATACACAAGTGCCAATATAATTCCCACCAAAGTAGCATAAATGCCCTGAATCCAGTTGCCATGAAATACCCCGAAAATCAGCCCGGAAAGAATCGCTGACGGCCATATGGAAAAGCCCCGGCGCAGCTTTCCGTATATCATGCCCCGAAATAGCATCTCCTCTGCCAGCGGTCCCACAATACATACAATCAAAATCATAAGAGCCGGAGGCAGCGTATCCATCTGCAGCATCTCATTTACCGTTTCGTAGGAC
Source organism: uncultured Eubacterium sp. (assembly GCA_964518785.1). GTDB lineage: Bacteria > Bacillota > Clostridia > Lachnospirales > Lachnospiraceae > Eubacterium_F. The sequence goes on along the minus strand of CAZFHT010000025.1, from coordinate 12,502 downwards.
TTCATCATCCATGGAAAGGCGGCACTAACTCCTGCCATAATCAGCTCTACCGCAAACTGTCCGAAAATGGCAATCCCAAAAATCGCCCCGACATTGCCAGCCGTAAAAGCTGCTTTATAATTAGGACGAAACGGATATTTATTTTCCCTGAAATAATACCACAAGCCAAATCCCGCCAGCACCATCAAATCATACATGGCAGTAATCGTAAGTGCGCCTGCTCCCGATGTGCCGATATTCTGAACCTGTTCATATAGCGCCATTACGGCGTCAGAACTGCGAATCAATCCATTTGAAATTAAAATGGTGTACATTGCCCCTACGAAAGCCAGTCCCGCCCCCATCTGCATTCCTAACGCAATCACTACATACAGGGCAGTCCATGCCAGTGCCTTCAATTTCTTCATTTACCCCTTCCTCCTCAAACAAAACGTCATTGTTTTACATTCTATCACTTTCCATGGTTGCGGTCAATTTACTATTGCTAATTTTTCATGAAAATGGTAGGATGAAAATGGAACTGCGAACATATCCGCAGCGAAAACTTGTACAATCTAATGAGCAAAGGAGAAATTTATATGAAACTTTGGGGAGGACGTTTTACTAAGGAAACAAACCAGTTGGTTCATAATTTTAACGCCTCAATTTCTTATGACCGGAAATTTTATAAACAAGATATTTTAGGAAGTATCGCCCATGTGACAATGCTGGAAAAACAGGGTATTCTGACAGCAGAAGAAAAAAATGCCATTGTTGACGGACTGCAAAGCATTTTAAAAGATATCGAAAGCGGTGCTCTGGAGATCACTGCCGAACATGAAGACATTCACAGCTTTGTAGAGGCAAATCTCATCCAGCGTATTGGCGACGCCGGAAAGAAACTGCACACCGGACGCAGCCGCAATGACCAAGTGGCACTCGACATGAAACTTTATATCCGTGATGAAATTATCGAAATCAACGACCTGCTGAAGGAGTTGATGGTGGTCATCCACCGAATCATGTCGGAAAATATTCATACGTTTATGCCGGGCTTTACCCACTTGCAAAAGGCACAGCCCGTCACACTGGCTCACCATTTCGGTGCCTATTTTGAAATGTTCCGTCGTGACCGCAGCCGTCTCCGAGACATTTATGACCGCATGAATTATTGTCCGCTGGGTGCCGGTGCGCTGGCAGGAACTACGTATCCGCTGGACCGGGATTACACCGCCTCTCTCTTGAAATTTGACGGACCGACATGGAACAGCATGGATTCTGTATCTGACCGGGACTATTTGATTGAATTACTGAGTGCCATGTCCACTATCATGATGCATATGAGCCGTTTCTGTGAGGAAATTATACTGTGGAATTCGAATGAATATCGCTTTGTGGAGCTTGATGATTCTTACTCCACCGGCTCCAGTATTATGCCGCAGAAGAAAAATCCGGATATTGCAGAGCTTGTCCGAGGAAAGACCGGACGGGTTTACGGTGCTTTAATTTCCCTATTGACTACAATGAAAGGGATTCCTCTTGCCTACAACAAAGATATGCAGGAGGATAAAGAGCTTACTTTTGACGCCATTGACACCGTAAAGGGCTGCTTGGCACTGTTCACCGGAATGATTGACACCATGAAATTTAATCATTCGGTTATGGAGGACAGCGCAAAACACGGCTTCACCAATGCCACTGACGCCGCTGACTATCTGGTAAACCATGGAGTACCTTTCCGAGACGCCCATGGTATCATCGGTCAACTCGTTCTTCTCTGCATTGATAAGGGAATTCCTCTGGATGACCTTCCACTGGAGGAATACAAAAAGATTTCCCCGGTGTTCGAGGAAGATATTTACGAGGCAATTTCCATGAAAACCTGTGTTGAAAAGCGAAACACCATCGGAGCACCCGGTCCGGACGCTATGCAGCAGGTGATTGCCGCAAATGAAAAATATTTGAGTGAGTCATAAACTCCGAAATACTCCTCATAAAAAAACAGGTGATTCGTCTGCTTTCAACAATGACAAACGAATCACCTGTTTTCATTCCGTTTCATTTTCCTATCGAATAAAATTTGTGCGAATCCCCGGCTCTCTCTCCGGGAACGTGATTCCCTTTTCTTTTCCAGCCTCGATACATTTCAGCAGCCATGCCATGTTGTTGCCCAGCGTTCTCATGGTCTGCATTCCCTCTTCATCTTTTTTCACTTCTTCCGCATTGCTGCCATGCACCTGATTCCAATACTGTGATGACACCACCGGCATACAATTGATGGTATAGTACTTGTTGATTTGGTCAAAGGTTGCCGATGCACCGCCACGACGACAGCTCACAACCGATGCCGCCGGCTTGCCCGCCATTTTACTGCCACCGGAATAAAAAGCCCGGTCCATGAAGGAGGTCAGTGCGCCAGACGCAGCAGCATAATGAACTGCCGTTCCAAATATATAACCATCTGCCTCACTGGCTTTCTCGACAAATTCATTGACAATATCCTTGCGGAAACATCCATTTCCTGTCTTGGCACAACTGCCGCAGCCGATACATCCGGCAATCTCGCCAGCTCCAAGCCAAATAATTTCCGTCTCCACTCCATTTTTCTCTAATGCCCCCGCCACTTCTTGCAAAGCGGTATACGTGCACCCCTCTTTGTGCGGACTTCCATTCACCAATAATACTTTCATTCTGTCTCATTCCTTTCTTTTTTATCTTACAATCTCAATTCGATATATGATGTCAGTAGTTAAAATTTAAAGCCCTGCAATTCGTGACATCAGTTGAGGACAAAATCCCTTTCGCCCTCAATATCAATATATGAGATTATTTTCTAATAAATAATTGAAAAATGTCTCGCAGCCTTCCATAACATCCCGGTAAGTAACATCAAAATTCCCTGTATACCATGGGTCTGCGATGTCTCTCCCATCACTGCCAAAGCTGAGAAACTTGTAAACCTTCCCATCCGGATCATTTTTCAGCATACGCATCATATTTTTGATGTTCCAACTGTCCATGCCAATAAAATAATCATATTCCTTGTAGTCCCGCCAGCATAACTGCCTCGCCCGATGGTCCGAGGAATCAATGCCCAGGCCCCGAAGTACCCTTTTCGTCCCCGGATGTACAGAATTTCCGATTTCTTCTGTGCTGGTCGCTGCTGATTGGATGTAAAATTTGTCTCCGTAACCTTGTTTTTGAACATAGTCGCGGAATAAATATTCTGCCATTGGCGAACGACAGATGTTGCCGTGGCAGACGAAACATACTTTTATCATAAAAATTTTCCTTTCTAAAATGCGATAGTTTGCCGTGTTTTGCCCTCATTTGTGAGGTTTTCCGGTTTCAAATATTTTTCTCTAAAATCTACACAAATTGCAAGATGGGGCAAAACGTGTCAAATCACATCCCCCAAACGTAGTCAAAACGTAGTCAATTAGTGGGTGCAAAACTACTCTTAATTTTGTCCTAGGGGTGTGCATTTTCAAGTTGGGGTGTGCACTTTTCAACGATGCCCCTAGTCACAAATTTATTTCCATAATTATATATGTTCTTTGTACCACTCAATCACAGCGTCTCTGTCAGAGTCAAAGAACTGTGTAGAAATATAAATGTCAACTCCATTAAAACTCAACGCTTTTGCTCTATATCTTTTTTGTGTAGAATTGCCCATATTGTCACTTCTGGCATTTGCTACTGCCGGGTAATCGGTTGCCTGGAACAACGATTTTGTATACTCTTTTGTTTTTAGCTTTTCCATTTCTTCAACTGTAATCATAGATTTTGCCACCAAATCCTCAACCAGGTTATAAAACAATTTAGCCACTGGTATCAGCCCCTCACCCCACGTGCTTTCATCATTAATATTAAATGGAATTTCCGATAGTGAGAAACTAAAATCCTCTGAATCCAGATTCATCTTTAACAGTAAATCTTTAATAAATGATATAATATTGTTTGACGAAAGATTAGTCTCATAAAAAATACCGCTATTCTCAACTTGTTTTGCTTTACGCAGTTGTCTCTCATCATTGGTAATATACACTCTGGTTGCATTAGGAATAGAGTAATTGTTAGCTGCCAAATCACTCATTAAATCTGTATCAAGGTCATATGCTGTACTAATAAATTTTGTAAGTAAATCAGACCAGCTTGATACTTTCGTGTATTCCCCAACAAACGAAAAACCGTCCGGTTTAGTATCTGAGAAATCTATACCACTGTTAACACCAAAACTTAATTCATTTGACTCATTTATATCTGAATGCATTTCAACATAATTGAACTCACTAATCAGCTTTTCTGCTAATATTTTTGCACGATTTACAATCGCCTCTTCATTCCACTTTTCAGCAGCTAAAACCTCTTTGTTGAGGATATTGGCTTTTGAATTATCTTGTATAATCTTTTTCTTGTCATTAAATGACTTTGTACCTAATTCACTATTGTGCCCGGTGATTGTCAAATTTCCCAGTGTGTGCAAATAAACTTCATATACACTAGTATAATCTGCACCTACTTCTTTTTTCCATACAGCTGCATTTTCCTTTTGTGGCAGTATATGTTCAATGGTCAAGTTACTTATATCAATATGTTCTTTTGTCGAATTTTCTATTACAGAAAGCACAAATTTACAAATCGGCTTTTTATAAAGCGGCTTATAGATGAGTGCATCTTCAAATTCTTTATTCGTTGGCATACGGTTATTTGCTCTTAAATCATTAAGAAATATTACGAACTTTTCGTAATATTTCTCATAACTTCCATGAATAACTCTATCATACATAGATTTCATAAACTTAGATAAGTTCTTGTTAATTTCACAAGCTGTTATTCTAATAAGATATGTAAGCAAATAATCCAGCACTTTACAAAGAGTTGTTTCATCAATATTCTTATCTTCGTAATCATCAAAAATTCTAAAGAGAAGCGGAAGAATTGTTGTTTGTTTGATAGTATAGAAAGCACCTAAATAGCTACAGATTTCATTGCTATAACACTTGTTTTCTCCAATAAAAGCACCATAATATTTTGAAGTTCTTTTAAGTTTTTTCAATGACTCTTCATGACTCAGATTATTCTCTTCACAATGTTCCTTAAATAAGCGATAGGCATTTTTGTTATTCACCGATTTACTAATCTGTGAATTCAAAAAATTAATAACAAAATCTCCTAAATTACGATAGCCAACATTTTTTTCTATCTCTAACCAGTATTCCGCATACAATTCATCCTGTTTTTCGTCATCCATAAGCAGATAGTTTCTAATCGAATCAGCAGGACTTAATTCCAATCCAGTTGAATTTATCGATTCAAAAATCTTCTGTGGTTCGTCACCTTGAACTTTGTCCAAAATTATCTCAACAACTTCTAATTTTTTTATACCATTAAGAATATCATTCAATTCTAATCCTGCTGTCACGGCAGCATTTATCAAACTCTTAAAAATGATATAATTTTTATAAACATTAGAGTTTCTATCCATGTTATCTATTTTATTTTTTATAAGAAGCATGAGCTGCTCATTATCCGATTTTACAGGTTTTAGCTTTACTTTATACTTCTCATCACAATGTCTATTGAACATTACTTCTTCAATTTCACTTTCAATACGAACCGATATACCTTTAGATGCATCATAAAGTGCTTTTAAAAGAATATACATTGTAGTAATTCTCTGCTGCCCGTCAATAATCAGAACTTCGTTCAATCCACTGCCACCATTTATATCATCTATATATACAATCGTTCCTGTAAAATGCTGACAATTTCTTTCGTTAGCTTTCATAATATCATGAAACAATTTCTCACATTGAAGATTTGACCAATCATAATTTCTTTGATATACTGGCACCTTAAAAACTCGTTTATTTTTCTCAAGTACATCTGAAAACAGCCACATTCTATTAGCTTTCATAATTTTGTCTCCTCATCATAATCACGTTTCAAAAATCTAAGTTCAATATCGTATCCAAGTACTTCCATCATCTGTATAAATGTTTTATTGACTATACCTTCTTTTTTCTTAACAATACGATTTATATACGAGCTAGTAGTTCCAACTTTTTCAGCTATCTGTGCTTGGGTCATACCAGTCTCAATACATTTAACCTTTACATCCACTTCAATATTGTTCCTAAGCATATGTTTACCTCTCAATAAATTTCACAAATAGGATAGTTTATTATACTACTTTATTTTCAAAATTACAATCTTATATCGCAAAAACACCTTGCCAAAGCAAGATGTTTTATAAGTTTTGATAATATTATATTCTTATTTTAGTATTATCCTAAAAACAAGTCCAACGTTACTTTTAGATAGAGAAACTCCTAAATCTTTATCTACCTTGAACATTTTTCTCCGGCTCTTCCTCCGCTAGTTTCTATTAAACGTTCTGAAATGTTATTCATAATCACCAATCAATTTCATAGTTCCGTTTAATATAATCTCTGCCCTTTCCTCCGGTGTCATTGCCACATTTTCTACGATTAGATAAAATAGCTGATCTACTTCCTCTGAAGGATTATCTGAATAATAGTGATGTGCATTGTGTTGAATGACATTATACACATTATCCAGTTTTGTAAATTCTCCTTCTGCATGACCAAACCCGGTAAGTTTTTCTAGCACCCGATCCATTCTCTTTAATTCATCTTGTACTTCCAACAGAAGTATCATATCTTCTTTTGTCATACCAGACGCTCCTTCCTTGTTTGCAAAGCACATAATTGCTTTTCACAATACCACTCTGAATTTCCATCAGAAATAATCACACCACCTTGAACATTTTCTGAGAAAGAGGTTTCTCTTCTTTTTTAATTCCCAATGCTTTCTGCGCCTCTTCCAGTTCTTTCATTTTCTTAAGTTCATCTTCCGCATCCTCCAATCCCCAGTGGGTATAAGTATTTAGCGTTACACTTATATCGCTATGCCCCATCAAATATTGCAGTGTCTTCGGATTCATTCCTGCCTTTGCCATATTGCTGCAGTAGGTGTGACGGCAGACATGAGGAGTTATGGTTGGAATCTGCACCCGGTAAATCTCATTGTACCTACCAACCATATGCTTAAAGCGGTGTTCCCAATGCATCGCCACTTCCGGATAGCCTTTTTTGTCAGTGAACAGAAATCCACTGTAGCCGTCAACGATTCGCTCATTCTGCGGCGGTTTCCTATCCTCAAGTATCATTCGAAAACACATAGCCACGTCATCTGTGATTGGAAGTTTTCTTGTACCTGCATTGGTCTTGGTGCTTTCTATGATATATTCCATTTTGGAAGTTCTTTGTAACTGATGGTCAATATTGACGATTTGATTTTCCAAGTCGATATCCCTTATGGTCAGTCCACAAAACTCTGAAATTCGCATTCCGGTATGAAAAAGAATATAGACCACCTCATAATATTTACAGTAAACCACATCGTCATGGATGAATTTCAGAAACTTGCTCATTTGGTCTTTTGTGACTGCCTCTCGTGTTACACTGTCATTTACCACAACTCCGGCAAGCTGAAAACCAAATGGATTTTTGTTTAGCACATCGTCATCCACTGCCATCTGAAATGCCGGCCTTAAAACTCCACGTACTGTTTTGATGGTACTGTATCTTCTCTTTTCTTCCTGTTGCAACTTGATGAGAAATATCTTTGCGTCCGAAGTCTTGACCTGAGATATTTTTCTTTCCCCGAAAGGATTCTTTTTCAGTATGTTCTTTACAAAATTGTAATTCATCAAAGTATTATTTTTTACTCCGGTTCTGGTTGAAAGATATCTTGCCACCAACTCATTTACTGTGATATTTTTCCCTGACGGGTCTAACCGATTATCTAAATCATACCCTATCAGTTTTTCCTTCTCTCTAAGTGAAAGGTCTGGTTTTTTCCCTACGGGTTGTGGATCTGTCGGCTCAAGTCTCCAACTGTACACAAAGTGTGGTTTTCCATTAATGTGATATTTGAATTGATACTTTCCATTAGCACGAATGGACTCTCCCCTTCGAAGAACTCTGTGCTTGGAATCTCTTCTCATCCCTGGTTTACCTGCCATCATCGTTCCCTCCTTTTTATTTCCGGATGTTCCTCCAGATATTTTTCAAACTCTCTGCAAAGAATCAATCTCCGCTCGTTATAGTAAAATACCAAGAATGGCAATCCCGTCTCGTGTAACAATGCATTGAATTTTCTGCGACTCAATTTGTAATGCTGAATAGCTTCCTGCACTGTCATAATGTCCTTGTTTTCAAGTTGTGGTTTCATCTGTAAATCACTCCTTTGTCCACAAAATTGTCGTTCCCAAATTCTCAGGGTATACCATATATCACTCTAAAGCCAATTATTGTCAACTACTTCTGACAGAGAAAAACCATTTATATCTCTGACGATTCATCAATGAATTTTTCAAATTTAGGACGTATAATGAGATACTTATTTCCACTAAATACTGAAAATCTGCCCGTGTTTTCTTCCGCAAGTCTTCTCATCTTTTTTATGCCAATATTAAAGTAGAGCGCTGCCTCTTTCACTGTGAGTGTGTACTTTTCACAAACCCGAATCTCTATTTTCCTGCTCTCGCTTTTTTCTGTAATTTCATGCACATTTTTTTCCATCCTACTAACCTCCAAATCTATCTGCGATATAACACGCATGACTACAATATTTTCTTCCAGAATTGCCATAGGCAACAAAAGCCTTTTTACAATGAGGACAGACAAAATCATAGTTGGCCTTGCGATTTACCCTGTCCAGATGGCTGTTCCACCACTGCATCCGGCATTTATCCGAACAGAACTTTTTTTGCTTTCTTCCCGGACTCTGTTCTACTTCCTTGCCACAGTTCCGGCAGAAATGGTTACCATCTGCCAAAGGTGTTATAGAAACCTCTCTTACTGTAATTCCCGTCAAATTTTTGCGTCTGCAAAAGGATTTCACCGTATTTACTGAAATACCAAGAGTCTGCGAAATCTTTATATACCCATAACCTTCGTCCCGTAAATTCTTAATCTGTATTTTCTGTTTTTCCGTCACGAAAACCACCTCCTGTTATATTGAAGAAAACCGTTAGATTGTTTCTCTCACTCTCTTACGGACAATGTAGCATCTGTTTTTCCACAAATTTTAATTTTTTGTGTTCATCGTTACCATGTTTTCCTTCACTTTCCTATAGACAGAAATTCAGACTTTGAACGGATTTTTTAGAAAAAAAATATGCCCACCGAAGAAAAAACTCTCCAATGGGCATAATACATCCTGCTTTTTTTCAAATGTTAGTACGAAATCTTTCCGTTAATCCTCATCTTCCGTCCGGTCATGTAACTGTTCTAAAATATCTTTCAGCTTCTTCGGTATTGGCAGACCGAGGTGTCCTGCATTTTCCAACAAGCTCACACCTTCATTGGAAATATAGAAAAAGATAACGGCTGTCCGAAGCACACTGCCTGTCCCAATCACCTGCATATCAAGGATATTTGCTATCCCCACAAGTAAAAAAATCAACACTTTCCGGCAAATGCCTTTAAAACCAACTTCACTTGACAGCGTATGGTCTACTATGGCACACATCACGCCCGTGATGTAGTCAATCACCACAAATGCTACCAAAGCATACAAAAAGCCATCCCAACCACCTAGCACACTTCCTCATATGGCACAACAGGTGTGTTTGAATCTGGTTTTAAAGATGTAATTGGAATAACAATAAGTTTTGTACCACAATGCTTTAATACATAGCACCAATGCGGGTCAAATAATTCCTTTGAATAACCCTTCCGATTTGAGTATAAACCAGCTGGTGTTCTTTAGGTTCTGTCTTAAGTGAATAATATGTTTTGTTCGCATCTTGGCTTGGTTCCTTCCGTCATACGTAGTATTACCGTAGTCTCCGACTGCTACACTTGCAAAACTATGCCCCATTTTAGCCACCTAATGCCTTGATTTGCAAGGATAAACGGCATTATTTTTCTCGTGTATTTTCTCTTTTTCTGTCACAGTTTTACCGGAACAGGGCAAAATAGTGCAAATTGAAACAAGCTGTAGTAGTAGAAACGTAGTAAACAGGGGGTGCAAATACTACTCTGGTATTCTAACTCATATAATTCATTTTAGAAAGACACCAAAACCTTTTAACGATGCCCCCTTTTCGTCCCTTATATGGAAAAGACAACAATAACCATCATCTCAAAAATTGAAGCCACCTTAACATTTACTCCTAAAAATCTCCCACATGATAAACATCTGGATCCAATATAAATTCACTATCTGTTATATCTAGCCATTTCTTACAAATAACAATAAAGTCGACGATATGACCAGCTAAATAGTCTGTTTTCTCACGGTTAAATTGATATATACTCTCAAGAATCTTTGGCATACTAGGATAAGTTAATGTATTTATCACCTTTCCTTGTTGTGTATCTATATATTTTTTTGTGTCACCCTCTTTATAAAACACTTCCAATACTATTTTAGAATTTAGAGGATTTGCTGGATTTACAGCTTGTCCTGATATTACTGCATAAGTATCTGAAACCGTATTTCCTGTATCTATAACAAATTCCATGTAATTTCTCGGAGATATAATATTCTTATATACTCTTAACCAATCCATAAGATTCAAAACAGTAATAGTCCACTCTTTGCTAAAATAATTTGACGCAAATAAATCTTTTAAAATATTTCTTAGTAATACATCCGTAGAATCATGTTCATCTAAAAACACAAATGCAGGAAAAGCTATATTATCTAATTTTTGTTCAATTTCTTCGATAGTTAACTCAAATAATTTATTTGTATCCGCTAAACCTTCTGATAGAGAAACTGTTTCAAAGATTAAATTACATATTTTTTTACTTATGTTCAATATGCATTGATCTATTTTACCTTTCATATAGTCATTTAAAGGATTTGCTAATTTCCCCCGGCTATACAAAGCCAATATATTTTCATTAAGTATAGAAACAATTCTCTTTTCTTCATTTTCCTGTGATGCATTGTATGCCAATACTCGTTTCTGTCTAATATCAAACGGGAGATTCTCAAGTTTTCCTGTATTTATGTCAAAAAAACATATAATTTTATCCCACCCTAGAACGTTAATTGCATAACCAAGTTCTATAAGCACATTAGGATTTGGTAGAGAACGTTGCATATTTGAAGTAATATTACTTACGTCTGCAACAAACAATGTGCATTTACTGATTTTATCAAAAATTGCTGACGCGATGTCAGGTGTCCCTAGTAAGCCTAATGTATCTCTGTCATATTCTACATAAATGTGCAGATCATCATTCTTATTTATTGATTTAATAGATTTTTTAATACACTTCTCTATAAAATTTCTGTGTGTCCGCGAATCTAAATCCGATTGCCAAGAAAAAAATATATTTTTCATAATATCCCCACAATAATCTGTTTTTAGCTTTCATCAAGCATACCAATTATATCACTAATCCGTATTTCCCGCTATAACAAAAATGCCAAAAATCCCACTTCACTCACCAATCCTTCCTAAAAATAGACATAATAAAAGCACCTACCAAGTTGATAGATGCTCTCATATTATTAATCTAATTGTTTACTGATATCTCTACCTATGTACATAATTCTGACAATATTTACGGTTTCCATTTCTTCATTTGGCAGATATAAAACCATATAATTGTCTATCGGCAAAAATCTAAGTCCTTTACTGTTCCAAGGCTCGTCTTTATACAAAGAATATCTCATTGGAAATGTATCTAATGTTTTTATTGCATCCATAATTCTTCTTGTCTGTCCTTTTGCCGTATCCGGCACCAAAAGTTCCAAAGCGATATAATTATAGATGTCACGTAAGTCCAGCCTAGCCTCAGCAGAATATTGTATTTTATAACTCATACGCCAAAGTCCCTCTTCATTTCTGCTTCAACTTCCTCTGCCGAATAGACTCTGCCTTCTTCAATCGACGTTATTCCTCTTCCAATTTCTGCATCCAGTTCTTCTTTCGCCAGAGAGCCCATTGCAACAGGTGTTCTCGTTGGTAACTTCATTTCAAAAGGAATACCTTTCTGTAATACAACCTGCCTTAAAAACATACTTACCGCATTCGACATAGGAATGCCAAGTTGATTCAAAACACTCTCGGCCTGCTCTTTTATTTCAGGCTCCACTCTTGCATATATGCTTGATGTTCTTGCCATACTATCGCCTCCAATCTAAGCATAGTATAACCCATTTGCTTGCGAAATGCAATACATATGCAAAAGCCGGATTCTTTCGAGGTCTGGCAGTTATTTTTTGCATAAAAAGAGAGATACGCACTAATTACTTAGTGCGACAGCCCCATCATAAATAATCCTATCCATCATCAACAGTCACCGTACCATATTCACAAAATTTGCTGCATAGAACTTTCCTTTTCACAACAGCTTCTATATCATCAAAATCGGCACAATATAGTTATTCCTATCAATCGCACTAAGGTCAGGTTTCATACAGATAACTGCTCCTTTTGAACGTGGCGTTGATGACTTATCCAATAAAC
>CAZFHT010000024.1:0-20734 GCA_964518785.1 uncultured Eubacterium sp. | reverse complement strand
TCAACAAAGGAAGATATTCACGTTGAAGTTTGTTCCAAATGTCATCCGTTCTATACAGGACAGCAGAAGAATATAACAGCTCGCGGTGCGATTGATAAGTTCAACCGTAAGTATGGATTGAAATAATTTATTGAAAACAAGGGCAGAGTCGCAGGGCTCTGCCTTTTTGCAATTCGTGGGAAAGAATTGATTACAAAAGAGTTAATGTTGTGAGAGGAGGCAGGATTATGAAAGATTCCGGTATCGGAGGGCAGGCAGTTATTGAGGGCGTTATGATGAAGAATCAGTCGAAGTGTGCAGTAGCTGTCCGCAAGCCGGATGGAGACATTGAAGTGCTGAAACAGAAGTGTTCGAACCTTCGGGAAAGAAGTAAGATTGGAAGAATTCCCGTTATTCGGGGAATCGTTTCTTTTGTGGAGTCTCTTGTTCTTGGGATGAATGGGTTGAATTACTCGGCATCCTTCTATGAGGAGGAAGAGGAAAAAGAGGAGAAACAAAAAAGAGAGAAGAAAGAGAAAAAAGATAACAAAGAAAAAAAGGCACAGGGTTCGGACAAAGGTGATGGTATCTGGATGGGACTGGTGATGATTCTGGCAGTGATTCTTGCCATTGGCATTTTCGTGATTCTGCCTTTCTTTGTCAGTGAATCTCTGCGGCATACCGTTCGGTCTGTACAGCTGCGGGGACTGATTGAGGGCGTCATCCGGGTTGTTTTGTTTCTTGCTTACGTCAAGGTGATTTCTCTGACAAAAGATATAAAGCGGGTATTTATGTATCATGGTGCTGAACATAAGTCCATCAACTGTATTGAAAATGGGATGGAGCTTACGGTGGAAAATGTGAAAAAGCAGTCTACGGCTCACAAACGGTGCGGAACGAGTTTTTTACTTATTGTTATGTTTCTCAGCATATTATTCTTTATGTTTATTACGGTAAAAAATATGTGGCTGCGTATGGTGCTGCGTATTTTACTCATTCCTTTTATCGCCGGAGTTTCGTATGAATGTATCCGTTTTGCCGGAAAACATGACAATCGTGTAGTGAATGTGCTGAGTAAACCGGGCCTCTGGCTGCAAAGCCTGACGACGGCAGAGCCGGATGAGGATATGATTGAGGTGGCGATTGCATCGGTGGAATCGGTCTTTGACTGGAAAAGTTTCGTTCGGGAAATTGGTGAGCCGGAGAAACCGTCGAAGAAAAAATCGTCGAAGGGAAAATTGGTGAAAGAAAAACCGGCGAAGGAAAAACCGGCGAAAGAAGAGGACATTGAGATTCTTGACATTGAGGAAGAGGATGATGAGATTCTCAGTGCGTTAGACCGTTATTTTGAGGCACCAAAGTCTCAGGAGAACCAAGACGGAGAGAGCGAAGAATGACTTTACAGAACGTTTTGCAAAGGGGCAGACAGAGACTTTTCGAGGCCGGCATTACAGAGCCGGAGCTGAATGCATGGTATTTGTTTGCCCATTGTTTTGCCATGGACCGAACCGACTTTTTTCTTCGGGGAAATGAGAGGGCAGAGGAGGAAACGGTTCAGAGGTATTATCGGCTGCTGGATATTCGGTGTAATCATGTTCCGTTAGAATATATTACCCATGAAACAGAATTTATGGGACTTCCTTTTTATATCGACGAGAACGTGCTGATTCCAAGACAGGATACGGAATGTCTGGCAGAGCTTGTGCTGGAGGAATGCAAGGGCAAGGATGTATTGGATCTCTGTACCGGCTCCGGCTGTATCGGCATCAGTCTGGCTGTGCTGGGCAACTGCCGTTCGGTGACGCTGGCGGATGTGTCGGGCGAGGCGCTTGCTGTGGCACAGAAAAATGCAGAGAAGAATCATGCAGAAGTTCGGCTGGTGGAAAGTAATCTTTTTAGTGAGATTGAGGATACTTATGATGTGATTGTTTCCAATCCGCCTTACATTGCCAGTGATGTCATTGAAAGCCTTGAGCCGGAGGTGAAGGATTACGAGCCGAGACTTGCGCTGGATGGGAGTGCGGACGGGCTGGCTTTTTACCGGCGTATAATTGAGGAGTCCCGCCGCTTTTTGCGGAGGGGAGGACGATTGGCTTTTGAGATTGGATATGACCAGGGGGAATCGGTTTGCCATATGATGGAGGCAGCAGGATTTACCGAGGTGGAAAGAAAGAAAGATTTGGCTGGCCTTGACCGAATTGTCCGGGGCTGGAATGGAGGAAAAAATGTTTGATAAATTAGAGGATATTTTATATCGTTATGAGGAAGTTTTAAATGAACTGAGCGAGCCGGATGTGTTAAATGACACAGCGAGATATCAGAAATTGATGAAGGAGCAGGCGGATTTGGAGCCGATTGTTGCCAAGTACAAAGAATATAAAGAGAAAAAAGCGGGAATTGAGGACAGCCTCGCTATGTTGGAGGAGGAGACAGACGAGGAACTCCGAGAGCTGGCAAAGGAGGAGTTGAACGACTGTAAGAGCAGTATCGAGGGCATAGAAAATGAGTTGAAGATTTTACTTTTGCCGAAGGATCCTAATGATGATAAAAACGTCATTGTCGAGATTCGTGCCGGAGCAGGCGGAGACGAGGCGGCTCTTTTTGCAGCCGATTTGTACCGTATGTACTGCAAGTTTGCCGAGAGCAACCGATGGAAGGTGGACACAATGAATTCCAATGAAAACGGCATTGGCGGATTTAAAGAAATTGTTTTCATGATAAATGGGAATGGTGCTTATTCAAAGCTGAAATACGAGAGTGGCGTTCATCGTGTGCAGCGTATTCCGGCGACAGAATCCGGTGGACGCATCCATACCTCCACAGCTACAGTGGCAATTATGCCGGAGGTGGAAGAGGTGGAAGTAGAGCTGGACATGAATGATTGCAAATTTGATGTATTTCGCGCCTCCGGCAACGGCGGACAGTGTGTCAATACGACCGATTCCGCAGTTCGGCTGACGCACATTCCTACCGGGATTGTTATTTCCTGTCAGGATGAAAAATCTCAGTTGAAAAACAAGGATAAGGCATTGAAGGTACTTCGTGCCAGATTGTATGAGCTGGAGAGGGCGAAAGCACATGACGCAGAGGCAGAGGCGAGACGCAGCCAGATTGGAACCGGAGACCGTTCGGAGAAGATTCGGACGTACAATTACCCGCAGGGACGTGTGACCGACCACCGCATTAAATTGACGCTGCATCGTCTGGACGCCATCATTGGCGGAGACCTGAATGAAGTGATTGACAGCCTGATTGCCGCAGACCAGGCAGCAAAACTGGCAAAGATGAATCAGGAATAAATATTATTTTCTTATAAATTATAAATAAAAATTTGTGGTAAAATAAGGGCATATATGGTAAAATAAGGGTGAAGAGGGGGTGATCATGTGATTCGACCATTCGAACCCAAGGATTTGAGTGAAGTCATGGAAATTTGGCTCATTGCAAATATTCAAGTACATGATTTCATTCCGAAGAAATACTGGCAGGATAATTATAAGGAGATTGAACGGGTAATACCGATATCCACCGTTTATGTGTGGGAAGAGAACGGCCATGTGTTGGCTTTTCTCGGTGCCATGGAGGGATATGTTGTAGGGCATTTTGTAAAGGCGGAGGAGAGAAACCGCTTTTTGGGAAAGATACTTTTGGATTGCATGAAGATGGAAGAAGACCAAGTGATTGTATCCGTTTATGAGAAAAATGTTCGAGCCATCCGGTTTTACATGAGAGAGGATTTTAAAGTCCAGTCAGAACGTTTGGAAGAAAGCACAGGAGAAAAAGAGATTGTACTGATGTGGGAACGATAGGCATAAGGGGAAGAGCATGATAGAGAGCAGTAGTAACAGTCAATTTAAAAAAATTCAAAAACTAAAAAAGAATGTCCGGTTTCGCAGAAGTGAAGGCTGTTTTGTCGCAGAGGGCTGGAAAATGACGGAGGAGGCACTGCAAAGAGGAATGGTGAGGACGCTTTATGTGTCAGCGTCGGCAATGGAAACCACTTCTTTTTCGCAGCAGAATGTCCCCGTAGAGGTGGTATCTGATAAACTTTTTCGTGAGTTGTCGGATACGGTGACGCCGCAGGGCGTCTTGGCGGTCGTGTCCATGCCGGAATATCGGCGGGAGGATATGATTTGTTCGGACGAGGCGGCTCTTTTGTGTCTGGAAAATATTCAGGACCCCGGTAATCTGGGAACCATGGTGAGGACAGCCGAGGGAGCCGGAATGTCAGGCATCGTTCTCAGCAGCGGCTGCGTGGATTTGTTCAATCCGAAGGTAGTCCGGTCTACGATGGGAGCCTTATTTCGTGTACCCTTTTATGTGTGCGAGGATATTACGACAGAAGTAGAATTGCTGAAAAAGGATGGTTTTTCCATCTATGCGGCTCATTTGGAGGGGACGGCAGATTATACCGAGGAGGAGTATTCCGGGCGTGTCGGCATTTTGATTGGCAACGAGGCAAACGGATTGTCCGATTCGCTGTCAGAGCTGGCGGATAAGAAGGTGAAGATTCCCATGGAAGGACAACTGGAGTCGCTCAACGCAGCCGTTTCCGCAGCACTTTTTATGTATGAGGTGCATCGAAAACGCAAATAAAAAGAAAAGATGGGACGAAAAAGCGGGGGTGCTTGCCAAACGCCCTTTTTTTTAGTATTATATAATATAAGCTGAAATGTATGAGTTCAGAAAAAATGGAATAAACTGAACAGAGAGGATGTGGGGAGATGGAAACTATATTTTGGCTAATTGTCGTAGCCATTATGTTGATAATCGAAATTTTCACTCTTGGACTGACAACGATTTGGTTTAGTCTGGGTGCGGTGGTATCGGCGGTGGCAGCAGGATTAGGGGCGCCAATCTGGTTACAGGTTTTTCTGTTTGTCATTGTATCCGTATTGGTGATGGTTCTTGTGAGACCATTTGCAATGAAGGTGGTCAACAAAGAGAGAACAAGAACAAATATTGAAGAGGTCATCGGAAAAAAAGCAGTGGTGATTGAGAAGATTGATAACCGTAATGGTCTGGGAAAGGTTCGTTTTCGCGGCGTGGAGTGGACGGCGCGCAGCACAGATGAGACGGCGGTTATAGATGTCGATGAGAATGTTATTATCGAGTCGGTTTCCGGTGTAAAGCTGATGGTAAAAAAAGAAATGGAGGGATAAAGAAATGGATAGTATTGTACCAGTAATTGTAATTCTGATTCTTGTAATCGTATTGTGCCTTTTGGCATCTTGTATCAAAATTGTACCACAGGCTCACGCATTTATCGTAGAGCGTCTTGGCGGTTATCAGGCGACATGGTCGGTGGGACTGCATTTTAAAGTGCCGATTATTGACAGGGTGGCACGTAAAGTCCGCTTAAAGGAGCAGGTGATGGATTTTGCACCGCAGCCTGTTATTACAAAGGACAATGTAACAATGCAGATTGATACCGTAGTCTTTTTTCAGATTACGGATCCAAAGCTTTTTACCTATGGTGTGGAAAATCCCATTATGGCAATTGAAAATCTGACAGCGACTACGCTGCGTAATATTATCGGTGATTTAGAGCTTGACCAGACATTGACATCTCGTGAAACGATTAACACCCAGATGCGTTCCAGTCTGGATATTGCTACGGATCCATGGGGGATTAAAGTAAACCGGGTTGAGTTGAAAAATATTATCCCGCCGAGAGAAATTCAGGATTCCATGGAGAAACAGATGAAGGCAGAGCGTGAGAGACGTGAGTCCATTCTGCGGGCAGAAGGCGAGAAAAAATCGACAGTGCTGGTGGCAGAAGGTAAGAAGGAATCTGCTATTTTGGAGGCAGAGGCAGAAAAAGAGGCTGCCATCCTGCGGGCAGAGGCTAAGAAGGAGGCAATGATTCGCGAGGCGGAAGGTAAAGCGCAGGCAATCGAGACGGTCCAGAAGGCGACGGCAGATGGTTTGCGGTATTTGAACGACGCAGAGCCGAAACAGGCAGTGCTGACATTGAAAAGTTTAGAGGCTTTTGAAAAGGCGGCAGACGGTCAGGCGACAAAGATTATTATTCCTTCCGAGATTCAGGGAATTGCCGGACTTGCCAAGGCTACCGCAGAAGTGATTCAGAATAACAAGTAAGATAAAATGAAAAGAGATGGAAGTATGAATTTAAAAGGACGTCATTTTTTGACATTGAAGGATTTTACGCCGGAGGAAATTCGCTATATGCTGGATACGGCGAAAGAATTAAAAGAAAAAAAGAAAAAGGGAATCGTAGAGAAATCATTTGAAGGGAAAAATATTGCCCTGATTTTTGAAAAGACCAGTACCCGTACCCGCTGCTCCTTTGAGGTGGCGGCTCATGATCTTGGCATGGGCGTGACTTATCTGGACCCGAAGGGTTCCCAGATTGGCAAAAAGGAAAGTATTGCCGACACAGCGAGAGTTCTGGGAAGAATGTTTGATGGCATTGAGTATCGAGGCTATGGTCAGGAGATTGTGGAGGAGTTGGCGCAATATGCCGGGGTTCCGGTGTGGAACGGATTGACGAATGAGTATCATCCGACACAAATGCTGGCAGACCTTTTGACAATTGAGGAGCAGTTTGGAAAGCTGGAGGGAATCCGTCTGACCTATATGGGAGACGCCCGCTATAACATGGGAAATTCTCTTATGATTGCCTGCAGTAAGATGGGGCTGCACTTTACTGCCTGTGCGCCGAAAGCTTATTTTCCAAATGAAGAACTGGTAAAACAGTGTCAGGAATATGCAAAGGCAAGCGGCGGCAGTATTACGCTGACCGAGGATGTGACAGAGGGAACAAAGGATGCAGACGTTTTGTATACGGATGTGTGGGTTTCTATGGGAGAGCCGGAGGAAGTATGGGCAGAACGTATTCAGGCATTGTCGCCTTATCAGATTAATGCGGCGGCAATGGCAAATGCCAAGGACTCTGCTGTATTTATGCATTGCCTTCCGGCATTTCATGATTTGAAGACGACAGTAGGAAAAGAAATATACGAAAAGTACGGTCTCACAGAAATGGAAGTTACGGACGAGGTGTTTGAAAAGTATGGGGATGTCGTATTTCGTGAGGCGGAAAATCGTATGCATACGATTAAAGCTGTGATGTATGTGACTTTATGATTGAGAAAAGGGGGCCAATATGGAAAACAACTTAAATGCCGAATATAGGAAAGATTGGTTACATAAGATGGCATCGGTGTGTGAAGAAAGCAGCACGATTGACTCTACTTTATTTGAAAAATATGAGGTAAAACGTGGTCTTCGGGATGTGAATGGTCAGGGTGTCCTCACCGGACTTACCGAGATTTCAGAAATTCGCTCTTATACCGTAGTAGACCGGGAAATGATTCCCTGCGATGGAAAGCTGTATTATCAGGGAATTGACATTGAAGAGATTGTGGATGGATTTTTGGCAGAAAAAAGATTCGGATATGAGGAAGTGGTATACCTTCTTCTTTTCGGGGAGCTGCCAAATGAGTCAGAGCTGGAACGTTTGAAGGAAATGCTGGCATATTACCGCCAGAGCCTTCCAACCAGTTTTGTGAGGGATATCATCATGAAAGCCCCAAGTACGGATTTGATGAATACGCTTGGGCGGAGTGTGCTGACGCTGTACTCTTATGATGACAGAGCAGACGACACCTCAACGGAAAATGTTCTTCGCCAGTGCCTGCAGTTAGTGGCTCTGCTCCCGATGTTTTCGGTGTATGGTTATCACGCAGCCTGCTATTTTCATGAAGAATCCAGTTTCTTTTTACATCCGCCAAAGCAGGAGTATTCTACGGCGGAGAATATTCTTCATATGCTGCGTCCGGACAGTAAATTTACTTCGCTGGAGGCGAAGATTCTTGATATTGCGCTGGTGATTCACGCAGAGCATGGCGGGGGAAATAATTCAACCTTTACCGACCATGTCGTGACCTCCTCCGGCACCGATACATACGCTGCGATTTCAGCGGCGATTGGTTCTTTGAAGGGACCAAGACATGGCGGTGCCAATATGAAGGTGTCACTGATGTTTGAAGATATGAAGAAAAAGGTAAAAGACTGGACAGACGAAGAAGAGGTGGAGAGTTATCTGGCTGCCCTGCTGAACCGTCAGGCCTTTGATAAGTCCGGATTGATTTACGGAATGGGACACGCGGTGTATTCGATTTCGGATCCGAGGGCAAGAACATTTCGACGCTTTGTAAAAAAACTGGCAGAGGAAAAGGGTATGCAGAAGGAATTTGAACTGTATAATCTTGTAGAAAATCTTGCTCCGAAGGTGATTGGAAAGCAGCGTCACATTTATAAAGGTGTCAGTGCTAACATTGATTTTTACAGCGGGCTTGTGTACAGTATGCTGGGCATACCGCTGGAGATGTACACGCCGCTTTTTGCCATTGGACGAATTGCGGGCTGGAGTGCCCACCGGATTGAGGAACTGGTCAATGCCGGAAAGATTATCCGTCCTGCTTACAAGGCGGTAGGCAAACATAAGCCGTATGTACCTCTCAGTGAGCGTCCGTAAAGACGGCACCGGATGAAAGGAAGAGACAATGGATAAAGAACAGGTGTTATGTGCGTGTAGTGCCTATGAAAAAAAATATTATTTGAACCCCCGCTTTTCCTCACTGCCTCATGCCGTACAGGATGAACTTCAAATTATGGCAGTGATGATGACGGAGGATGTCGGGGGCGTATTTACGATGGAGTTTGACGAGGATGGAACGCTTTACATGTCTGCTACAGCGATGGAAAATGATTTTGCATTTGATGAGATTGGCAGTCATTTAAAAATCAAACAGTATCGTTCCCAGTACGCAGAACTGCTGGAAAATCTGGAAACCTACTATCGATTATTTTTTATTGAGGAGCGTAAAAATGTTACTAGCGATTGATATTGGAAATACAAATCTTTCTTTCGGGCTGTTTAACGGCACAGAGATTCTGCATAAGTTTCGCCTTACGACAAATCTGCCGAGAACGTCAGACGAATTTGGCGTACAGATTATGGAACAGTTATCCCATCAGCACGTATCGGCGGAGGATGTAGAGGGTGTCATTATCTGCTCTGTTGTGCCAAAGATTATGTATTCTCTTACAAGCGGAATCGTGAAGTATTTAAAATGTGAGCCGGTAATTGTAGGTCAGGGGACAAAATCCGGTATTCGGATTGCCACGACAAACCCGATGGAAATCGGGGCGGACCGGGTAGTAGACGCAGTGGGGGCTTACTTCCTCTATGGCGGTCCGGTTATTGTCATTGATTACGGAACTGCCACTACTTACGATTTGGTGACGGGAGATGGTGCGCTGATTGCAGGCGTTACGGCACCGGGAATCCGTATCAGTGCCAAGGCACTGTGGAGTAATGCGGCAAAGCTGCCGGAGATTGAGATTGTGAAACCAAAGTCCATACTGGCAAAGACTACCATTACCAGTATGCAGGCGGGACTTGTCTATGGCACGATTGGGCAGACGGAATATATTATTGACAAATTTAAAGAGGAATCCGGTTACCAAAATGTGAAGGTTGTCGCCACCGGCGGTCTGGGACGGATTATTTCTGAGGGAACGGAAAAGATTGATATTTACGATTCTGAGCTTACCTTACAGGGGATGAGACTGATTTATGAAAAAACTAATCATTGGTGATGTTCACCTGAACGGTAATTTAATATTAGCGCCTATGGCAGGGGTAACGGACCTGCCATTTCGTCTACTATGTAAGGAGCAGGGAGCAGACCTGATTTGTACGGAGATGGTCAGCGCCAAGGGGATTTTGTATAACAACAAAAATACTGAGGATTTGCTGCGGGTAGACGACAGAGAGCGTCCGGTATCGCTGCAGTTATTTGGCTCTGACCCCGATATCGTCAGCGAGATGGCAAAAAAAATTGAGGACAGAAACTTTGACATTCTGGACATTAACATGGGCTGTCCGGTGCCGAAGGTTGTAAATAATGGGGAGGGTTCTGCTCTCCTGCAAAATATTCCGCTGGCAGCCAGAATTATTGAAAAGACGGTGAAAGCGATAAAAAAGCCGGTGACAGTGAAATTCCGCAAAGGATTTCACAAAGGAGAGGTGCAGGCGGTTGAGATGGCGAAGGCAGCAGAAGACGCCGGAGCCGCTGCGGTGGCAGTCCATGGCAGAACGAGAGAGGACTACTACAGTGGTAAGGCAGACTGGGATGTCATCCGGGCGGTAAAGGAGGCAGTCTCCATACCGGTCATTGGAAACGGAGATGTCGTGACACCGCAGGACGCTGTGGAAATGATGAGACAGACCGGGTGTGATGGTATCATGATAGGCAGGGGAGCCAGAGGGAACCCATGGATTTTTCATCAGATGAAGACTTATTTTAAAACAGGGGAAGTCGAAGAAAAGCCGGATTTTGAAACCTTGTGCCGGATGATTCTGCGTCACGCAAAGATGCAGGCAGAATGGAAAGGGGAAAAACGAGGCATTATGGAAATGAGAACTCATGTTGCGTGGTATACGGCAGGATATCCACACTCCTCGGAGCTGCGCAGACGAGTAAACCAGATTGAGAGTCTGGATGCACTAAAGGAACTTTTGAATTGCACAGATAAGGGGATATAAGGGGGCATTAGCCAATGGAAAAGAAGAGTTTGAGACAACTATTTTTTGGTGAGGAGCTGGATATTCAGCAGAGACAACTGAATCTGATTTTGATTGTTGCGATTCTGTTCGGTTTTGTCTCGCTTTGTCTGAGTGCGTTTGTCGGTCTGAGTGTTCAGGGGGTTATCGTTGTACTCCTGACAATATTTGTGGCAGGGTTGTCTTTGTGGCTGTCCGTTAAAAAGGGAAACACTTTGGCTGCCGCATTGATTATTACGACTACTGCCAATGTCATCCTGTTTCCGGTTATGTACTTTTCGAATGGCGGTCTGCACAGCGGAATGCCATTGTGGCTTGTGCTTGGATTGATTTTTTCATGGCTTATTCTTCAGGGAAAAATCTGTTATGTTATGTATTTTATCAACATTCTTGTGGCGTCCGGCTGTATTCTTTTGGAGCAGTGGCACCCGGAGTTTGTCAATGAAATTGACGGCGGAATGATTGAGGCATTTGATGTTATTCAAAGCCTGATTATCATTAGCTGTATTATTGGCATTATCTTTAAATTTCAGACTTATCTCTATGTAAAACAGCAGAGGATTATGGCAAAGCAGGACGAAAAGCTGTTGGAGACTTTGGACGAATTAAACCGTGCGGACCGGGCAAAAAGTGATTTCCTCGCCAACATTTCCCATGAAATACGAACACCAATCAATGCCGTTCTCGGCATGGACGAAATGATTCTGCGGGAAAACCAGCAGAGTAATATTGACCAGTACGCAAGAAATATTGAGAGTGCCGGACAGACACTTCTGGCTCTCATTAACGATATTCTCGATTTTTCGAAAATTGAGTCGGGGAAAATGGAGATTATTCCGGACAAATATGATTTGTTTGAGCTGTTGAAGGACAGTTATAATATGATTTCCATGCGCGCCAGAGATAAGAACCTGAAACTGGAAGTAAAAAATGACGAGACGATTCCTTTCCGTCTGTATGGTGATGAGATTCGTGTCCGTCAGATTACCTTTAACCTTCTGACCAATGCCGTAAAATATACGAAAGAAGGAAAAGTGACACTGTTGGTCAACTGGGAGCGTAAAAGCAAGGAGGAAATGGTTCTGAAGATTGCCGTAAAAGATACGGGAATCGGAATTACCGAGGAAAACCAGAAGAGGCTTTTTGAATCCTTTGAGCGAATTGAAGAACGGAAAAACCGCCATATCGAGGGAACCGGGCTGGGGCTTTCCATTACGAAGCAGCTGCTGGATTTAATGGGCGGAACGATGAGTGTGGAAAGTGAGTATGGCGCAGGTTCTACTTTTTCAGTTGAAATCCCGCAGAAGGTGTTATCGGAAGTTCCGATGGGAAATTTTTATGAACGATATGAGAGCAGTGCTCATAAGGTGAAAAAGGAGAAGAAAAAAGACCGTCTTGAGGCACCGGACGCAAGAGTGCTTGTTGTGGACGATATGCCGATGAATCTGGATGTGGCAGTGGCACTTTTGAAACGGACGAAGATTCATGTAGAGAGGGCGTCAAGCGGAGAAGAATGTCTGAGAAAGGCTGCCAAGAAAAAGTACCATGTAATTTTGCTCGACCACATGATGCCGGAAATGGATGGCGTGGAGACTTTGCGGCGAATGAGACAGTTAGAGGCTTATCCAAATGTCGATACGCCGGTTATCGCCATGACGGCAAATGCTGTCATTGGTGCGAAAGAGGAATATTTGTCGCAGGGCTTTCAGGATTATTTGTCAAAGCCGGTAAAGGGAGAAGATTTGGAGGCTATGGTGTGGAAACATATGCCGAAAAAACTTATTCACAGAAGTTCGCAGGCACAAAAGAAAAAAGAGCAGGCTGAACTGACCGACGATGGTTTGTTAAATGCTCTGTCATTTCTCGATACGGCAACGGGCATTATGTATTGCGGTGACAGTGTAGAATTTTACCGGGAAATTCTCATGTCCTATGTCGGGAACAGTAACTTGACAGAGGAATTGAAGAAAAGTTTTGATGATGGCAACTGGAAAGATTATCAGGTGCAGGTGCATGCTTTAAAAAGCAGTTCTCTGTCTATCGGTGCGCTGGAATTGTCAGAGAAGGCAAAACAGCTTGAGATGGCGGCAAGAAATGAGGATATCGCCTATATAGAAGAAAATCATGCAGAGGTGATGGGAGATTACCGTTCTCTTCTGGAACGGTTGAGACAGATTTTGTCCGTAGAGGCTGTGGAAGGGGCTGGTGAGCAGCTCAAAGAAAATCGTCATATTTTGATTATTGATGAGGACAGTATCAGTCTGGAAATGACGAAGAAGGCACTGGAGTCACAGTTTCGAGTATCTTGCTCTACCCAGTGTCGGGAAGGTCTTGAGACAGTTCGTAATGACGTTCCGGACCTGCTGATTTTTGATATGCAGACAGAAGAAATGGATGGTTCTGAAGTGATACATATGCTACGGAATGATGACATTTTCCGTGATATGCCGGTTGTATTTGTAAGCTCTGATACGTCAAAGGAGACGGAGGTACGTGCGTTCAAAGAGGGCGCCATGGATTACGTTACAAAACCTATTGAGCCGGAAATTTTGATTCAGCGTGTATCACGAATTTTGGATTTAAGATATCTTCAGGAAAATCTGGAGAATGAGGTGGAACGGCAGACGACGAAAGCAAGGACAAGGAGACAGAAGGTGGAACGGTTGTCAAGGCAGATTTTACAGACCTTGGCGGCTACGATTGACGCCAAAGATAAATATACGACCGGACATTCCCGCCGGGTGGCAGAGTATGCCCGGACGATTGCAGAGCGTGCCGGAATGTCAAAAAAAGACCAAGAGTGTGTCTACTATATGGGAATGCTGCATGACATTGGTGTAATCGGCGTGCCGGATGACATCATTAACCGGGTTGATTTTAGCAGTGAGGACGAGGAAATTATGCGAAAGCATGCTACCATTGGTGCCGACATTTTGCAGAGTATTGTGGAAATGCCGGAATTACAAATTGGTGCCAAGTATCATCATGAGTGGTATGACGGCTCCGGTTATCCGGAGGGGCTGAAGGGTGAGGAGATTCCGGAGCTTGCCCGCATTGTGGCGATGGCAGATACTTACGATGCCATGACATCGAACCGGCTGTACCGGGATGTCCTTTCCCAGAGTGAGGTAAAAAGGGAAATCGAGGAAGGCATGGGGACGCAGTTTGACCCGAAATTTGCCCGGATTATGCTGGATATGATTTCCGAAGATAAGGATTACAAAATGCGGGGAACACCGTAAAGTAAGATAAAAAAGTGTAATTGTGTTCGAATGTTCATATTTTATTCAAATTCTATTCACTTCTTTTCTTTATTCTGTATACAGAGAGACAACGTGCCAATGTCTTTTGGCAGAAATGGAGGAAACATTTATGAAGTGGATTAAGAAACATAAGATTTTGGTGATTATACTGCTGGTCATTGTGATTGCAGGCGCAGTGGCCGGTATTCTTTTGCCGAAAGTCATGAGGTCGAAAAAAAAGACTCCCACAGAAGTAAAACAAAAAACAGTAGAACTCAGCAAGATGGATTTGACAAAATCGATTAGTGCTACAGGAACGATTGAAAGTGCAAAGAGTAAGACGGTAAGTGCCGGCGTTTCGAATGTCGAGGTAAAAAGTGTCAAAGTGGCTGAGGGCGACGAGGTGAAGAAAGGCGACGTTCTCGTAACATTTGACGAATCTGATTTGGAAGACAGCCTTTCGGAGGCGAAAGAAAGCCTTTCGGACGCAGAATCGGAGGCGGCGAGAAATCTGACGTCTGCCAAGAAAAAACTTTCAGAGGCTCAGAAAAACTATACATCCCAGAAAAAGAAAATGGCATCTTCAGTAGCCTCAGCAAAAAAAACATATCAGAAAGCAAAAGCAGCGGTTTCATCTGCGAAAACTCCGGAAGATAAGCAGAAGGCACAGGAAACTCTGAGTCAGGCAAAATCAGCTTATGAACAGGCAAAAGAGGAACAGACGAATACAAATTCCCAGAATAAGTCCAGTGTTCAGGAAGCCAAGGACTCGGTGACGACGACTCAGAGCAACAATAAGAAAAGTCTTCGGGAGGCACAGAAATCAGTAGATTCAGCACAGGAGGCATTGGACGCCTGCTCTGTTACGGCACCGATGAGTGGTACGGTAACGGCAGTAGGCGTAGAGGCCGGTGATACGTACAGCGGCGGCGAAATGTTTGAAATCAGTGATTGTTCCACTTTGCAGGTAAGTACATCGGTGACAGAATACGATATTACCGACGTACAAAAGGGACAGCGTGTTGTGATTTTGACAGACGCTACGGATGATACGGAAATCGAGGGCGAAATTTCTTATGTGGCACTGACGACGGGCAGCAGTCTCAATAGCGGCAGTTCGGCGGGCGGCTCTGCGATGTCCTCCTCTGACAGCTCCGGTTATGAAGTGACAATTTCCATAAAAGATAAAAACGATGCCCTGCGGGTTGGCATGACCGCAAAGTGCAGTATCATTATGGAAGAAGTGGATGATGTGTATGCGGTACCGTATGATGCCATTCAGACAAATTCGAATGGTGACAGCGTTATTTATGTGATGAATTCGGAGACAAATGCGCGGTCAGAAGTGACAGTTACAAAAGGAATGGAAAGCGATTACTATGTAGAAGTGTCAGGGGATGACCTCGAAGAGGGACTTCAGGTAATCATACCGACAGACAGCACAGAATCTGCCACAGATTCCTCCAGTGACAGTTCTTCATTAAGCGGTCTCATGGGAGGCGGCATGATGGGAGGAGGAGATGCTGGTGGTGCCGGCGGCGGTGGTAAAATGGGCGGCGGCAAAGGCAACGGTGGCAACATGGGCGGCGGTCCGGGTATGTAAGCACAATTAGAAGATATCTGGAGGTACGTTATGAGCGAACACAGAAACATTATAGAATTGAAAAATATCGTAAAGCGATATTATGTTGGAAAACCGAATGAGCTGGAAATTCTGCATGGCATTGATTTGACGGTTCATGAGGGAGAATTTGTCTCCATCGTGGGAGAATCCGGTTCCGGTAAATCGACGCTGATGAACATTATCGGAGCATTGGACCGCCCGACAGAGGGAAGTTATATGTTGGACCAAGTCGACGTATGCGAGGCAAAGGATAAAAGGTTATCAGAGATTCGCAATCAGCAGATCGGATTTGTTTTTCAGACATATAACCTCATTCCCCGGACTACGGCACTGGCAAATGTCGAACTGCCAATGCTGTATGCCGAACTTCCGAAAAAAGAGAGAAGTGCCAGAGCAAAAGAATTGCTGCAAATGGTAGGAATGGGAAACCGTATGGACCACCGTTCAGACGAATTGTCCGGTGGACAAAAACAGCGTGTGGCGATTGCCAGAGCGATGGCAAATGACCCGTCGATTATTCTGGCGGATGAACCGACCGGGGCGTTAGATTCCCAGACCGGACATCATATTATGAACATTTTCCATGAATTACATCGGGAGCAGGGAAAAACCATTGTCCTTATCACCCATTCTCAGGAGCTTGCCGAGGAGACCGAGAGAATTTTGACGTTGAAGGATGGCAAGATTATCGCTGAGAGAAAGGGGGGACTGGTATGTTAATCTGGGAAAATGTAAAACTGGCATTGACGGGACTTTTGAATAATAAAATGCGTTCGCTGCTTACTATGCTTGGTATTATTATCGGTATTGGTTCGGTCATTGCGATTATGACGGTGAGTTCCTCCCTGACCAACTCCATCACAGATACGTTTGCTGAACTGGGAGCCAATAATGTAACCGTAGGTTTGCAGCAGCAGTCAGAGGAGCAGGAAACGAGAAGTAACGGAATGAAATTCGGAACCTCCATGCGAAGCATATCGATGGACGAGGATGATTACATTACGGATGATATGATTTCGGACTTGAAGACGAAGTTTTCTACAGAGATAGACTCTGTTTCGCTTTCCGAGTCAGTAGGGAGTGGAACAGTGGAATTAAGCGGAAATTCGGCAAATATTTCCCTTACGGGTATCAATCGCGGTTATTATGACGCCAATGATGTTACACTTGTAGAAGGACGTTATCTGACGGAGGAGGATGTGACCGGAAACAAGAGTGTTATCATGGTTTCTGACAAAGTAATTGATAATGTATTTGACGGCGACGCCTCGGCGGCACTGAGCCAGAAAATTAACGTCGATATTGACGACATTTATTATACTTTTTATATTGTCGGTGTTTACAAGTACGAGACGGATTCCGATTCTTTTTCGTCGGATTCAGACGAGGATGTAACGACAAGTGCTTACATTCCCATCACAACAGGGAAAAATCTTCTTCACAGTGATGACGGTTATCAGCAGTTTACGATTGTAACGGATTCATCTGTGTCCAGTGTAACGGACTTTGCTACGGAGATTGAAGACTATATGAACAACCAGTATTACAGTGATAATGAAGATTATCAGATTAGCACGACAACAATGAGTTCCATGACCAGTTCCATGAATGACATGATTGAGACGGTGTCCATTGCCATTGCTTTTATCGCCGGAATCTCACTTCTGGTAGGCGGTATTGGTGTAATGAACATTATGCTTGTATCCATTACAGAGAGAACGAGGGAGATTGGTACAAGAAAGGCACTGGGAGCAAAGAACAGCTCCATCCGTTTGCAGTTTATCATTGAATCTATGGTGCTGTGTCTTGTTGGCGGTCTGTTGGGAATTATACTCGGTCTTGTGCTGGGTACGATAGCCGCCTCCATTCTCGGTTACTCGGCAGCGGCACCGATTATGGCAATCATTGTGTCGGTTATGTTCTCTATGGTTATCGGTGTATTCTTCGGATACTACCCGGCGAATAAAGCTGCTAAAATGGACCCGATTGAGGCATTGCGATATGAGTAGTTTAGAAGTCGGAAGACTTGATTTTACATTAACTTATTGATATAATTGTGGGTAAGATTTGATGCAGGGGAGAAATTTCTATGGAAATCAAACGAATTGCCCACCGGGGATTTAGTTCAGAGGCGCCTGAGAATACGAGGGCGTCTTTTTCCCTTGCTGTGGAGGGTGACTTTTTCGGAATCGAATGTGACATATGGAAATGTCTGGATGGCACTTATGTCGTATCGCACGATGGACATTTGGAGAGAATGTGTGGTGTGGATAAGTGGATTCCGCAAATGACTTATGCTGAGGTTTCGTCTTATCCGGTCATTCGAGGAAAAAAGAGAACGGAGCATCCGGTTCAGCATTTGATTCGGTTCAGTGAGTATTTATCCATACTGGCTCGCAGTGATAAGATGCACCCCGTAGTCGAGCTGAAAATGGATTATACAGTTGTAGAACTTAGAGAAATCGTTGATCTTGTAAAAAAATATGGTCTGTATGACAGAACCTATTTTATCAGTATGTACCAGTCGGCACTGCTGAATTTAAAGGACGAGCTTGGCTTTCCTGCGGACAGATTACAGTATGTTTACGGAGTTCCCCGCCCCAGCAAGACAATTCCGGTCAATGCTCAGTTGGAGCATTGGCTGATACAACATAGGATAAATCTGGACAGCCGTTATACACTGGTCAGTCCCGGTACGATTATGCGGCTGCATGAGGAGAATATTCAGGTCAACGTCTGGACAGTGAACCGTCGGCAGGATATGGAAAGACTTGTAAAAATGGGAGTGGACATGGTGACAACCGAGTATTATTTTCAATGAGGGGACAGTAGACGGTGTTCGCAGGATTGTACGAGGGTAAAGAGTTTGTGTGAGGGTAAAGCGTTTATGTGAAAGTAAAATGTTTTGGCAACCAGCCGGAATGGAGGAGACAAATGAATTTTTTAAGGGAACTAAAATGGAGCATCATTCTCATTGCTATTGGTTTTATTGCACTGGGAATTGTTATGATTTTATGGCCGGAGGCAACAATGACGACAATTTGTTATATTCTTGCGGCTCTGCTGATTATGGTAGGGGTTGTTTTCCTCGTAAATTATTTGAGTAAGGACATAGTCGGAATTTTATACCGTCACGACCTTGTGGTTGGTGTCAGTGCCATCCTTGGCGGCGTGCTGATTATTGTAAAGGTGGAGCAGTTAACCAATCTGATTCCGGTTGTTCTGGGTTTTGTGGTGACGATTAGCGGTATATTGAAATTGCAGAATTCGGTTGATATGCTTCGTCTCGGACATGGCACATGGCACGTGGCATTTGCATTGGCGATTATCAATGTAGTGGCAGGAGTTGTTCTTCTCATTAATCCGTTTGCCAAAGAAATGCTTATTTTATCCATCGGTATCTGTCTGGTATACAGCGGTTTGACTGATTTGTACGTGACCATCGCCATCTCGCGGCGGCTGAGGAAAATTGAAAAAGTGGATGAATAATCGGTGCCGGGAACTTGCGTAAAGGCACAAATGCTGATATACTAGTACAGTGAAAAATCAGACAAGTCAAGGTGTCAGTTATTTATTATTTGCTGTACAAATGCTGAGTTTTCTTGATAATTGAACCTAGTTAAAAAACGAAGAACTAGGAGAAAGATTATAATCCGAAGGAGGAAGTGACAGTGGAGAAAGAGTTAGTAATCGTTCTGGACTTTGGTGGACAGTACAACCAGTTAGTGGCTCGACGTGTCAGAGATTGTAACGTCTATTGTGAAATTTATTCTTATCATACTGATATAAATAAAATTAAGGAAATGAATCCGAAAGGAATTATTTTGACCGGGGGGCCAAACAGTTGTTATGAGGCAGATTCCCCAACTTACGAGAAGGAATTGTTTGAACTGGGAATCCCGGTTTTGGGATTGTGCTACGGTGCTCAGTTAATGATGCATGTGCTGGGAGGCAAAGTGGAAAAAGCGCCAGTTCGCGAATACGGGAAAACAGAGGTGCTTGTAGACAAAACTTCTCCGCTGTTTGCTGACGTATCGGAATCGACAATCTGCTGGATGAGTCATTTTGACTATATTTCCGAAGTAGCGGATGGATTTCGTTCTGTCGCCCACACCGCAGATTGTCCGGTGGCGGCTGCGGAAAATCAAGAAAAAAATCTCTACGCTATTCAATTTCACCCGGAGGTTCTTCACACGCAGGAGGGTACGAAGATGTTGTACAATTTTGTGCGTGGTGTGTGCGGCTGTGCCGGTACGTGGCGCATGGATTCCTTTGTGGAGAATGCGATTCGGGAAATCCGGGAAAAGGTAGGCAACGGTAAAGTGCTTTGTGCCTTGTCCGGCGGCGTGGATTCTTCGGTGGCTGCGGTTCTGCTATCCAAGGCAATCGGCAATCAGCTCACCTGCGTGTTCGTAGACCATGGTTTGCTACGCAAGGATGAGGGAGATGAAGTGGAAGAAGTTTTTGGTCCAAACGGCAACTATGAGCTGAACTTCATTCGTGTCAATGCACAGCAAAGATATTATGACAAGCTGGCAGGGGTTACGGAGCCGGAGACAAAACGTAAAATTATCGGTGAAGAATTTATCCGTGTTTTTGAAGAGGAAGCAAAGAAAATTGGTGCTGTGGATTTCCTCGTGCAGGGTACGATTTACCCGGACGTAGTGGAAAGCGGTCTGGGCGGCGAGTCTGCGGTCATTAAATCTCATCATAATGTGGGCGGATTGCCGGATTATGTTGATTTTAAAGAAATTATTGAGCCACTTCGTGACTTGTTTAAAGACGAGGTCAGCAAGGCAGGACTGGAATTGGGAATCCCGGAAAAACTTGTGTTCCGCCAGCCATTTCCGGGACCGGGTCTCGGTATCCGTATCATTGGTGAAGTGACGGAGGAAAAGGTGAAGATTGTTCAGGAGGCGGATGCAATCTATCGTGAGGAAATCGCCAATGCCGGATTGGATAAATCCATCGGCCAGTATTTTGCCGCCTTGACCAATATGCGCTCAGTCGGTGTCATGGGAGACGAGAGAACTTACGATTATGCAGTGGCACTTCGGGCAGTGAATACGATTGATTTCATGACGGCAGAGAGCGCAGAGATACCATTTGAGGTGCTGCAAAAGGTGATGACTCGAATTATTAACGAGGTGAAGGGAGTTAATCGGGTGTTCTATGATTTGACGAGTAAACCACCGGGGACGATAGAGTTCGAGTAATGTACTGCCTCTAAGAAAGCCAGTGTTTATGCGGCTTCCAAACAAATATGTTTAAGCTTTGGCAACAAAATGGCAA
>CAZFHT010000023.1:0-21454 GCA_964518785.1 uncultured Eubacterium sp. | reverse complement strand
TGGTTGCATCTGCCTGTCCGGTTTCCACTGCCTTGTAAGCAAGTGCAACAGAATCGTATGTCTGTAAACAAGACTCTGGCAGATTCGCTACTGCATATTCATACGCAATGGTTCCTGTCTGAATTGCTACAGTATAATCGCCGTTTGTCAAATCATCCACGCTGGTAATCTTATCATTATCTTCACCTACCGCAACAACAATTCCGGCATCAAAATACGTTTCCGAAAAATTCATATTTTTCTTTCGTTCATCAGTTGCACAGAGAGCAGCAATACCAACATCCAGCTGTCCCTGACTCAAAGATGTGCCAAGCGGTGTATAATCCATATCTTGAATCGTACTATCTGCAATCTCAAAGCCAAGCAGTTTCTGTAACTCTGTAATAAAGTCCAAATCATATCCCTGAAGTGTTTTTCCATCCTCTGCAAAATAGGAAAATGGTGCATAAGTTCCTGAAGTACCTATCGTCAGCGTAACGCCTTTTAACGAATTTCTGAAATCGCCACCCGAAATTGATTCACCCGAGGATTCAGTCGTCGCAGCGGACTGTTCCGTCGTGTCCTCCTTTGTACCGCCACACCCCGCCAAAAAAGTTGTGACCATAGCCGTCATCAGTAATAAAGAAATTAGTTTTCTTTTCATAATTTAGTTCCTCCTGTAATTTTTCTCTCATGACAAAACAAAAAGCAGACAACAAGCCTTGTATAGACTTCATTGTCTGCTTCCAATAATGTAACTGAGGTATGCACCTATTGTAAGCCTGTATATCTCATTTGTAAACTTACAAAATTTCATGTTATTCATTACAAAAAAGAATGGTTTGTAAAATTCTTTCACAACTAAATAGAAAAGAGAACAAGCGTCTCAATCCCCCTCGTCCACGGAAACATATCCACGCACTTAGCTTTTACCGGACGGTATCCATACTCCAAAAACACTTCCAAATCTCTGGCAAGAGAGGTTGGCTTACAAGAAATATATAGAATCCTCTCCACGCCAAAATCCAGTATTTTCGTAATCGCCTTGGGGTGGATGCCCTCTCTCGGCGGGTCCAGAACAATGGTGTCCGGTATCTCCTGCAATTCATCAATTACCTTTAACACATCACCCGCCAAAAAACTGCAATTATCCAAATGATTCTGCCTTGCATTTTCCTCTGCTGCCCGGACAGCCTCCTCCACAATCTCGACACCGATTACCTTCTTCGCCACCGGAGCAAGCACCTGTGCTATCGTTCCGGTTCCGCTGTATAAATCGAACACAACTTTTCCTTCAATGTCACCGATATAATCCCTTGCTGTCTGATAAAGCACTTCGGCTCCCGGCGAATTTGTCTGAAAGAAAGAAAAGGGCGAAATTTTAAATTTTAGTCCAAGCAGCTCCTCGTAAAAGAAATCCTGTCCATAGAGAATGGTAGTCTTGTCCGACTTTACCACATCCGACATACTGTCATTTTCCATGTGAAGAAGTCCCACAATACTTCCCTCCAGCTCCAGTGACAAAAGCAAATCCTTGTACTCTGTCAGGGTGTCTTCTTTGTCCCACGCCGAAGTTGTCACAAGACACGCAAGAATTTCCCCAGTTCTCCAAGCCTTACGCAAAAGGAGATGACGCAAAATTCCCTCATGACGCATTTTATGATAAAAAGGTATTTCCCTCTCCTGAAAAAAAGTCATGGTAGCAGACAAAATTTTTCTTAAATCCATATCCACAATACGACACTGCGGCACTGGAACAATATCATAAAAACTTCCCCGTTTATGAAGGCCGAGTGTCAGCGGTCCATCCTTCACCTCATCGCCAAAGGAGAACTCCATTTTATTTCGATACTCCCACTGTCTCGGACTTGCCAGACATTCCTCCAAAGGAAAATCCGGCATAACATTCTTTAGCAAAGCCTGAACCTGCTGCAATTTCAACTGCTTTTGATTTTCGTAATCCATCGTCTGGTAAGCACAGCCGCCGCAGTCAGCAAAATGCGGACAGGGCGGCACTTGATTTTCCATATCAGACGGTTCTAAAATTTCTGTCAAATTTCCCTCGGGTTTATTCTTTCTCGCCTTTTTTAGCTGGAATCGGATTTTTTGTCCCGGCAGCGTATTTTTCACAAGCACCGGGACGTCCTCGCCCTCCACTTGAACCAAACCTTTATTAGGAAATTTTAAGGAGACAACCTCTCCCTCATAATATTCATTTTTTTTCATAACAGCCTCCATTCATAGCATTTTTAATTGTAATAGACACCATCAATTACGACATCTTTATTGTATTTTTTCTCATAAGAGAGAGAAGCGTAATCAAAAAACCGTCGGTAAAAAAGTGGAGTATAAAACTTTTTATCGTTTTCAGACACCGTTTTCAGCTTGCCTTTTTCTATATCATAAATGCTAAAAATTTTCTTTTGTTTTTTCTTATCATACAGGCTCAAATAAGCCTTTCCATCTTGTAAAAAGTAGCAACCTGTGATGGAATCCGTCAAATCAAAGTCACTCTTTTCCCATAGGATTTTGGTCAGCTTTTTCTCCACCTGTACTTTAGAATCCTGAAGTCCCTTGCTCAAAATAACGTACTGATTTGTCCCATCTTCCCCATTATCCCTGATACACAAACAAAGCTGTACATATAATCGTTCTCCATCCAGAAAAAGATTATTAATGCTCATAGTTGAAATTTTCTCTTTTTTATCAAACAGCTTTGAAACACTGTCACTCACTTCTTTTTTATCAATAAATACCTGATTTTCTCCGGACTCAACATCATATTTCATCACTTCAACATCTTCCGTATAATCTTCTGTATTTGCACAGCCGTAAAAGAACAACTTGCTGTCCCATGCTCTTGCATTAGGAAACAAAATGGAAAACTCACCGTCTAACGTAATCTTTTGCCATTCCGAAGTCCCTTGCGGCAAAATTGACAGATTCTCCACGCTGCTTTGAATCACTGTCGTTCCGCATCTGGCGAAATGGGTATCAGATCCCATACTTGAATTGGCATAATTAATCACCTTTTTATTGACATAATCATAAATCACAATTCGTCCATAAATTCCAGTAACATACATGATGTATTGTTCATCCATGTACAGTTCCTCCATCGACGTATCCTGCAAAATTATCTCTTCATTTTCCATGTCAATTTCGTCATCTTCGTCCTTGCCGGATTGAATTGGTGCGGCACAAATGCAGCTTTGTGACGTATCTTCTTTTTGGTAGTATATCTTCTCTTTTCCGACGTAAAGCAGTTGTATAAATCCCGGAATTGAAATCTCCTTTGCGTGTGAGCCATCCAGACGGTATTGATACAATGCAGTTCGATTCTCAAAATCTCCATTCATGTCTTGTTCTCTGATATTCACTGCCTGATATAGATTATGCTCACTGGCATACGGCGTAGCTGTGTAAGAATCCACATCACCTTCTACCCATGGAGTATTATATTTCTCGCAAAGTTTTTGTAATGTCTGATAATCCTCCTCCCATGTTTCCTTTTCCAGCTTGTAATATTGACCTGCCTCCACCATGTCCGAATAAAAAGACACCGACGCAATCTCATTTTCCTCCTCATCATAAGCAATAATTTTGTAAGCAGGCGTTTCGTCAGACACATCCGTTTTTGAATAAACATGGTCTTCCACCGAAAATTTCCCCAGCGTACTCACAATATCTTTCACACTGTCTTCATCAATTACGTTAACCGTATAAATTTCTGTCGAATCCACGTCGGCGTTTAAAAGATACAAGAAAAAACAGTCTTCTCTCGTATCTTCCAAAAGCTGCTGGTTCAATTCCGTTTCATAAGATTCTATCGTAATCTTGTGAATCTTTTCAGCATCCCATTGAATTGGCCTCAGCACTTTAGAAGAAAGACTGTAAAGATAAATAATCAGGGCAAAAAATAGTACCCCTGCCACTGTTGCCACCACAATAAAACGTAATTTTTTTTCTGCACCTTTTCCCATTAGCTGCTTCCCCCTTTTGTTGTCAGGTTACTGTTACTATTCACGTAACCGCCGACATTCGCAAAGCCGAGTGCTTTACGCACTCTTTCTCGCTCCTTGCGGAGCTAACTTTGCTCATTTTGGGGCGGTTCCTGTTTCACAGGTTTATAAAAATATAAAATCCGTATCTTACGTGCAAGCACGACGAACGGAATTTCACATTTTTACAAACCGTGAATAGTAACCATATTATAACATATCGTATCAAAAACCACAATAACAGTTGATTTACCCTTTGAAATCCAGTATACTATTCATACAACGTCTATGCGTAAAATACGCAGAAATGGAGATTAAGATGGAAAAATCGAATGAAGAATGTATTATGGACATTATACAAAAGTTGAATGAAATTGACTTTATAAACCCGGAGGATATTCCAAATATTGATTTATATATGGACCAAGTCACTACCTTTATGGATGAACACCTCAATGCCTGCAAACGGAATGAGGATGACAAAATCCTTACCAAGACCATGATTAACAACTACACAAAAAATAATTTCCTGCCGCCTCCGGTAAAGAAAAAATATTCAAAAGAGCATATGTATCTGTTGATTTTTTTGTATTATTTTAAAAATATACTTTCCATCACAGATATTCAGAAGATTTTCAAGCCATTGACGGATATGTTCTACGACGGACATTCGGATTCGGTCAGCATTGAGGAGATTTACACGAAAATTTTTAAAATGGAGCGTGTCCAGACAGATAATATTACAAAGGACATTTTACGCCGCTACAAACACTCTCAGGACCTTTTTCCAGAGGTAGAAAACGAGGATGAGGCTGACTTTCTCTCCCGCTTTGCCTTTATCTGTCTTCTCAGCTTTGACGCCTATCTGAAAAAACAAATTGTGGAACGAATGATTGACGAGACATTATCCGATATTCAGGACACGAAAGAAAAGAAAGAAAAATAACAATGCCATTTACATAGGAACGGAGGAAATCATGAACGAATTATTATCCGGTTTAAATGAAAAACAAAAGGAAGCGGTTCTCCATTTTGAGGGACCGCTGCTTATTTTAGCAGGAGCCGGTTCCGGTAAGACAAGAGTGCTGACTCACCGTATCGCTTATCTGATTGAGGAACACCAGATAAATCCCTACAATATTCTTGCCCTGACTTTTACAAACAAAGCTGCCAATGAAATGCGGGAACGAGTGGACCGCATTGTTTCTTTTGGCGCTCAAAATGTCTGGGTAAGCACATTCCACTCTACCTGTGTACGGATTTTACGACGCTATATTGATTGTATCGGCTACGACAGAAGTTTTACCATTTATGATGCAGATGACCAGAAAACGCTTATGAAGGATATTTGTAAATATCTGAACATTGACACGAAAAAATACCGGGAGCGTACTTTTTTGAACGCCATCTCTTCTGCTAAGGATGAATTGAAAACACCGGAGCAGTATGCTGACGAGGTTTCCAAGGACTACAATCGAAAAATTTTTGGCAAGGTATACAAAGAGTATCAAAAACGGTTAAAAAGTAATAATGCACTGGATTTTGATGATTTGATTATGCTGACCGTTCAGCTTTTCCGCGAGAACAAAGAGGTACTGGATTTCTACCAGCAGCGTTTTCAGTTCATTATGGTAGACGAGTATCAGGATACCAACACAGCACAATTTACTTTTCTCAGTCTCCTCGCCAGCCGGTATCAGAATCTTTGTGTTGTTGGTGCTGATGACCAGTCCATTTATAAATTTCGGGGTGCCAATATACATAACATATTGAACTTTGAGAAAATATTTCCGTCAGCGAGTGTGATTCGTCTGGAGCAGAACTACCGTTCCACTGGAAATATTTTAAAGGCAGCCAATGAGGTAATCAAAAATAACAGTATGCGCAAGGAAAAAGCTCTCTGGACAAAGGCAGACGAGGGCGAACCGATTTCCTACGCCCGCTATCGGACGGAATATGAGGAGGCTCAGGGAATTGCCGGGGATATTCGGAAAACAATGAGCAATACCGGAAAAAGCTACTCAGACTTTGCCATTTTATACCGCACCAACGCCCAGTCCCGCATTTTCGAGGAAAAACTTGTGTATGAGGGAATTCCTTATCGTATCATTGGCGCCATTAATTTCTATGCCCGAAAAGAAATAAAAGACCTTCTCTGCTATTTGAAAACGGTCAATAACAGTGCCGATGACATTGCCATCAAGCGAATCATTAACATACCGAAACGGGGAATTGGACAGACGACAATTTCCCGCATTACGGAATACGCCATTGACAATGACATTTCCTTTTACTCTGCCCTGTCCCGGGCAGACAGTATCCCCGGCTGTGGACGGGCTGCCGGAAAAATCAGCTCTTTTGTCAGCTTGATTGAACTGCTTCGTTCCCATCTGCGGGATGAAAGCTATTCACTGGAGGATTTGATTAACGAAATTATTGACACCACCGGATATGTCCGTCTTTTAGAGGCAGAGGATACGGTTGAGGCGACTTCCCGTATTGAAAACATTGACTCCCTGATAAATAAAATTATCCAGTACGAGGAGGACTGCGAGGAAACGCCTACTCTGGACGGACTTCTGGAGGAAATCGCCCTTGTGGCAGACATTGACACTGTATCGGAGGACGCCGACCAGCTCCTTCTGATGACGCTTCACAGTGCCAAAGGTCTGGAATTTCCAAATGTTTATATCAGTGGCATGGAGGAAACGATTTTCCCCGGCAGCATGGCTGTCTTTGGCGATGATCCGACGGAAATGGAGGAAGAACGGCGTCTGTGCTACGTAGGAATCACGAGAGCAAAAGAAAAACTGACACTGACCAGTGCCAGCCAACGCATGAGAAATGGAGAATTGACCTTTAACCGTCCTTCCCGCTTTATCAACGAGATACCCCGCTATCTTATAAAGCAGACGAATGGAGAAACGCCGAAGAAGCCAATCGAGAAAAATGATTTTTCGCCAAAAACAACCGCTTACTCCAAAGCAAAAGGCAGGAAAAATCCTTTTGCAGACAACCCTTATATCCAGAAAGGAATGGGGACAGGCAGCAATGATACCAAACCGGACTACCAAACCGGAGATACCGTATCGCATTTTAAATTTGGCACCGGCAGGGTAATTTCTATTACAAAACTGGATTCCGATTACGAAATTGCTGTGGATTTTGAGGGGTTTGGACAACGGAAACTGCGCTCCTCTTTTGCAAAGCTAAAAAAAATATAAAAAGAAGTAGTAATATGTGAGAAAATGTGTTAGAATACTAGTAAATATTAACATTTGAAAGGATGGTTTTTATGAACGGAAAAATTGATGAATTAATTAGCAATGTTAAAGTTGCGGAGCTTTTGAATAAAAAGCAGGCAGAGGAAGAAAACAAAACTTGTCTTCTTTGGATTTTGGCTATCGTGGGAGCAGTTGCTACCGTAGCAGCCATTGCCTTCGCTGTATATCGCTTTATGAATCCTAAGTATTCTGATTTTGACGGCGATTTCGATTATGATGAATTTGAAGATGACTTCGAAGACGATGAAATCGATGACAAGGACGTATATGTAAAACCAACAGCTAAATAATTAAAAAAAGAGGTATGATGTAATCATACCTCTTTTTAATTTATGGAGCTAATTACCGCAGCTCGTCCACTCGTTTCGAAATGGCAAGTGCCAGCGCACCGGGTCCGATATGGCAAGACACACTGAGGGATAATGGGTCCACCCACACATCATGTCCCGGGAACTCCTCTTCCACTTCTTTTTTAAATATCTGAGCCTCGGTATCATCCGCCGTATAAGCAATCTGGATATAAAAATTCTCCCCGTTCTCGTCATGAAAACGTTCCTCAAAATCTCTCCGAACTGCCTTTATCATCGTAGTCTTTGCCTGTTTCAAAGTTTTCACTTTAGCGAAAGCGTCCAGCTTTTCCCCCTGAATTTGCAATACCGGTTTGAGCCGCAGCATGGTGCCGATGGCAGCCGCAGCCGGAGTCATCCGCCCGCCTTTCCTCAAATAAGTCAAAGTGTCCACCATGATATAAATGCTGGATTCAAATTTCTCCCGAAGAAGAATTTTTTGAATCTCCCCGCCGCTGTACCCCTTTTTCGCCAGTTCAACTGCATCTAATACGGATTGTCTCTGCGTAACGGAGATTCTCTGGTTATCCACAACAAAAACTTTGTTCTCATACTCTTCTTCACCGGCAAGCATGGACGCTGTTCCACACGAACTGCTCAAGCCACTGGACATCGGTATATAAACTATTTCATCATACTCCTGCAAAGTATCATCCCACGCCTGCATCAGAGAATCCGGCGTCGGCTGTGATGTCATGACATCAGCTCCGTCCTCCAGATATTTGTAAAACTCCGACTGTGACATACTGATACCCTCAAAAAAAGTTTCCTCATTTACAAAAAACGGCATAGGCATTACCTGAACACCATACCTCTTCCCTTGTTCCTGTGTAATTCCACTGTTGCTGTCAGTAATAATCGCTACTTTACTCATAATCATATCCTCTTATTCTTTACGTTTCTGTTGTTACACTATCCGGCAAAAGACCTCTTGATACCAATAGTAATATATACTTTTGGAAATTTCAAGTTTTTTTATTTCCATGAATTTTGTAAAAGTTTTCAAAATATTCCATAGTGTTCCATCGAAATACAAACCCAAAATATAAAGCAAAAATATCATCTTTAAAAACTTACCGTGTATTACGTCATTTCCGCAATTTTTCTTACGGAAACGCGCAAAAATGCACTCGGAATGTACGGATGTAATTTTCTTATGCTCGTGATTATAATATGTTTGGAGTGGTTTGGTATAATTTGGATAATAAGGAGGAAACAAAAGATGAAAACAAAAAAACTGATAATCATATGTGCGGCATTGACGCTGCTGCTTAGTCTTTTGCCGATTACACGTATAGCAGAGGCAGGATATACTGAAGAAGGTATTTTTTTGAATGGAGAATCAGGAGACGATGATTCAAATGACGGACTTTCAAAAGATGCTCCGGTTAAGACCTTTGAAAAAGCAAAAGATTTACTCAGCAAAAAAAACAAGGATACAATCTTTGTTACGGGTGCAGTGACCGTATCAAATACGGATTCCTTTACACTGGATGACAAGTATAAGATGGTTCGTTCGAAAGATTATGATGGAAATTTAATCATTGTAGCGGGTTATAATGGAGATTTGACCTTAAAAAATATCACAATCGATGGTTCCAGTGAACAAGGTTTCAAAGCTGTCAAAAGTCTGATTCAAGTAAAAAATGGCGGCAGTCTTACGTTGGAAGACGGTGCGGTACTTCAAAATAACAGCCTGACGCTGGATGAAACGTCAAAGTGTGATTGTGCAGGGGGAGCTATCTATGTAGAAGGAAAATCTTCCAACAAACCAGATAAAACGGATTCCGGAGTGCTGACAATGAACGGAGGCATAATACAAAATTGCAGTGCCTACTATGGAAGCGGTGTTTACTGTGCCGGAAAATTCACATTATCTGGCGGAAAAATCATAAACAACGGATTTGCCGATTGGGAACCAAACAAATCCACAACAACAGAAACAGGTACCTATGGCGGCGGCGTAATGATAAATGGCTGCGGAGATGACCAGATGGTGCTGGAAAATGGAACCATATCCGGAAACAAAGCGTACTCCGGCGGCGGAATCGCTGTCGGCACAAGCGAAAAAACAGTTGCAGAAGACGAAACGCTTTGGAATACACATTCTCATTCTACTAATTTAACGAATTATGGATGTCTTGTCGGAACAAATAAAGAAAAAGCAGACGATACGGATATGGGTACCGTAAACATCAATAAAAACACAGCCTTTGGCAGTGGAGGTGGCATCTTTTTAGGCTATAACAGAGATATATGGTTTGTTAATTATTGTAATCCAATCCATATTGAAGATAATGAATGTCTGGGATATGAGCATAATGGCGGCGGCGGTATTTACGCCTCTAAAAACAGCAAGGTGTCATTTCAAAGTGCACTCATTGCGAACAATACGGCTGCCACAGGCGGCGGTGGCATTTACGATACCTATACGTCACGAACAGAGCCTGAATCTGAGCTTTTGATTTATCAAAACACAGCAAAGGGAAAGCAGGATGATATTCTTATATCCGGCACAAATGAATCCGGGAATGAAGTCGGATTTAAGGGAAAATCAAGATCTGTGCCAATCTATCTGCCGGATAATACAACGTCCTATAGCTGGAAATATACGGATACCGGAGAATATGTTGGAATAAATTATCTAGAGTATTTAATGCAATCTATTGCGGATTCCAATATATTCACCACTCCACTTCATATCTACAATGATTGGACCGATGACGATGAAACAATCAAGGAAGTGAAAAAAAGTACACGTGTGTTCATTCAGGGAAATTCATCAAAAACCTATGGCGGTGGTATCACGAATGACGGTATTTTGAAGCAATATAATTTATATGGGGCAACTAAATATAGAAACCGTGATTTATATTTTGTGAATTGCAATGTTACCCTGAAATGGGAAGATGATAACAATGCTCAAAATTTACGTCCGGATACACTTCGTCTCTGGGTTCTTCGGGATGGAAAGAAATTTGTTTGTTATGAATTGAGCAAAAAGCAGATTCTAAATACAGACAAAGACGGCGTGACCGTGACAATTGATGAATTGCCGATGAAAAAAAGCGACGACAATAATTTTTCGTATACAATGGAACTGGAAGCACAGGATTTAACCGGAAAATATAAGAGCGAGGGAAAACAAATCGGTGAACCATCAGAAGTTCAAACTTATATAAAAATGACGGGTGAGTATGAGGTTACCTTA
The DNA here is from genome assembly GCA_964518785.1 of uncultured Eubacterium sp. Lineage (GTDB taxonomy): Bacteria > Bacillota > Clostridia > Lachnospirales > Lachnospiraceae > Eubacterium_F. The sequence continues at coordinate 10,632 of CAZFHT010000023.1, read as the reverse complement.
ACGTATAATTGGAATCTCACCAATACATTGGCGACAGGAAATCTTGAAGTCAGTAAGACAGTGACCGGAGAGAATGCGGATAAGACCAAAGAATTTTCCTTCAAAGTAACATTGGATGATACAAACGTCGACGGAAAATATGGACACATGACATTTAAAGATGGTGTCGCCACATTTAAGCTGAGTGACGGAGAATCAGTTACGGCAACCGGAATTCCGGCGAGTATCGGATATACAGTGGAAGAATTAAATTCGGATGGCTACGACGTCACAATCAACGGACAGAAAGAACAGAAAACAGAAGGAACGATTGGTGCAGACGAAACGCATAAAATTGAATTTAAAAATACAAAGAAAATTACGACACCAACACCAGCTTCAGAACCGGAGTTGAATAAGGGTGAGCCTAAGTCCACAAACACACCAGATGTTCCAGCACCAGTATCGGATGACGATGAGGATAAGTCCACTAGCACGCCGGAGGTCACAGCACCAGTATCCGATAAGGATAATCCTAGTTCCACAAATACACCTGATGTTACGACACCAGTGTCCGATAAAGATAATCCTAAATCCACTAGCACACCGGAGGTTACAGCACCGGTGGTAACAAACAGCAAGCCGACCGCTACACCAAAACATACAAGTTCGAAAAAAAGCAACTCGTCAAATTCAAACTCATCAAGTTCAGGCTCATTGAGTTCATCTAAAAAAAGCAGTACGTCAAGCAGTGCCTCATCGAAAAATTCTTCAGGTTCCAATAATAACACGGGAACTTCCGGGGGAAATGCAGAATCCTCGAATGAGTCGCCTGACACCGGAGACAGCAGCAATGTAAATTTGTATTTTCTTATAATGCTTGTTGCCGGACTTGGTATCGCCGGAAGTGCAGTATACAACAAAAGAAGATAATGGTGTAAAAAATAAATTTTTCACACGCAATTTTTTTAGGAGATATGGTTCGTTCCATATCTCCTATTTTTAATCATAGCCGATATTTCCGTTCCAGTCGTTCCAGCCGTTTCAATATCGGTCGATACAGCAAAAAGAGAAAAACTGCTGTGGAAACACCAAAAATAAGGTTAAAAGGCAGTCCGGAAAGATAAACCGCCATCACCATTGCTGTGGTCGGCTCTCCTGCCGTAAAAAAAATCGAATTAATTTCTACAATGCCGCCGTAAATCAATACGACAGAAAAAAATCCATAGAGCATAACGCCAATCCGGTTTTCCGTTTTTTTCAAGAAAAGTCCGGCAAAAAATCCAAGCAATCCAAGGGCAAACATTTGAAACGGCGTCCACGAACCCTGACCAAAGTAGAAGTTAGAGACAAAAGCACTGACCGCCCCTGTCACAAACCCCACCTCCGGTCCAAATGCCGCCCCCGCTATAATGACAACAGCGGCAATCGGTTTTACCTGCGGCAGAAAGAAAAAAGCGATGCGGGAGGCGGCGGCAAGAGCACATAAGGAGGCAATTATTGTCAGCAGTGCTACACTGGGACGGCTTTTTTCAAAAGAAAAAACAAACCCCAGTATCCCGATTGTGATAATTGCAAGGCTGACGACATAATAATCTTCTCCCCGTAGAACGAACACGCCATACCAAAATAAACCAAGCATAAGTATAAGCAGCACAAGGTCAAATGCTCTTTTTTTCTGCATAAATATCAATGTCCTCCTCCGTAATAATGTGTGGACTTACCCCTCTGGCGATTCGATTCAATCCGGTAGTATAGAACTGGTTCTCCTCAAAAAAATTTCTCCGGTCTGTCAGCAAATCCATCCTGCCGCAAAACATCAGAGCCATATAATCTGCGTAGCGGGCAGCAAACTCCATATCATGCGAAACCATAAGAATCGTTTTCCCTTGTCCGGTCATTTTCCTAAGATATTCACCAAAACGAATTTTATTTTTCCAATCCATGCCCTTTGTCGGTTCGTCCAGCAGATAAAGTTCCGCCTCCGTTCCCAGAACCCGGCACAGCCCAAGCCGCTGTAGTTCACCGCCGCTAAGGTCAGATGGATTTCTTTTTGCCAAAGAGAGCAAGTCAAAATACCCGGCTAATTCCCTCATTTTTTTCTGTTTTGAAAAGCACTCCTCCACCCGGTCCTCCAAAAAGAGATACTTCGGCTGCTGGGGCAGCAAAACCTTTTTCCCCGGAAGATTCTTTATTCTGCCATGATAAGCCCGATATCTCCCAGACAAAATTTCCAGCAGCGTAGACTTGCCGCTTCCATTACCGCCACCCAGACAAGTGATGGAAGAAAGCGGGATATCAAAGGAACATTCCCGCAAAACATCCGGCTGTTCTTTTTCGTATCGAAAACACAAATCTCTCCCCCGGATAAAATCAAGATGTTTTTTCTCCTGAACCGGAGGCTCAATGGATGATTCCTGAAAAAAATTCTCAAACCATGTTCGTGCCTGTTTTTTCGATAACGGCACACCTTGAGCCTGCGCATATTTTTCATAAATTTCCATATAAGACGGAAAAAATCTGTGTCCGTCCCCCTGAAAACTACATTGCCATGTTTCGGAAACAGAACCTCCGGCAACAATTTCCCCCGCCTCCATAAGATACATCGTATCAGCAAGGAGAACAGCATCCTCCAGTCTCTGCTCCGCCATCAGAATCGTAATCCCCAATTCTTCATTAATCTGACGCAGCAGCTCATAAAATTTTCTCGCTGCCACAGGGTCCAGTTGGCTGGTTGGCTCATCCAATAAAAGCAGCTCCGGATTCATGGCGACAGCAGCCGCCACATTTAACGTCTGCATCTCTCCCCCGCTCAACTCCATCGTATCCCGGTTCAAAAGGTCTTCCAATCCGAAAAACGTCACTACCTCGGCAAGTCTTCTCTGCATTTGCTCTTTTGACATTCCCATATTTTCTAAACCAAATACAATCTCATACTCCACCCGGTCTGTCACAATCTGACTTCCCGGATTCTGCCACACGTAGGCGGTTTTTTTTGCACTGTTGATTAAATCGCCCTCTTCTTCTCCATTCCATCCCGTATTGCCGGAAAGCTGGCGAAGAAGTGTCGTTTTTCCACTTCCCGAATATCCTGCCAGCACACAAAAGGAACCCTTTTCTATCTGTAATTTCCGAATCCGGATTGCATCCTGCTCTTCTCCCGGATATCGAAATCGGTAATTTTTCGCCTCCACCAGTACCATGTGAGTTCCTCCTTTCCCCGCAAGCCAAGCGGAATCATGTAATAAAAGAATAATAAAAGCCACAACCAAAAAGGCAAAGCGTCCATTTTCACCGATGGAAAAAAGCGGACGGTAATCGGGTGCCAAACCAAATATATAATCACGACAGCAGAAACGCACAAAACGACAGCCAAAAGAACCTTGTCTTTTAACGTAAATTTCTTCGCATAAAAGCTGCTGCGACCTTCACTGCCGTATTCTCTCCCCTTCATAGACAGACTTCTCTCCATGGCGTCCTCCAATGAAATGCCGATTAACGCCGACCAAACCGAAGGGCGGCTGCCATGCCGGGACGTCATTTCACGAAAATCTTTTCCTGCCTTTGGCACTAACCGGAGTATCATGGAAAAAAGCAGGGCAAATGAGGAAAATCGTTTGCCAAACAAGGTCATGATTTTTTCTGCTGTCATATAATGGCTTAAACAGGAAAATAAAACAAGAGACGCCAGTAAAATGCCAGCCATATGAAATCCATAGAGCAGAGATTCTTTTGTAATCCGCCAGTCTCCCATCATAAACAACAGCGTCACCCCTCGGTGATTCAGCAATGGATTCAAAACAACGCACATTGCCGCCGCTAAAATGCTGTAACCAAACATTCTCACTGTTTTTCTCCACCCTGCCAGACCGATATAATCCAAAAAGCAAAGCAGCCAGATTCCTGCAGACAAAAAAGGATTTCCAACCCATACCATCAGGACAACTGCCATAAGATAATAGATTAAAATAACTGCCGGGTGCCATCTCGCAAATGATTCCATTTATCTCACCTTATCCTAATACTTGTAATCATAATAAAAAATCACATCATCACCATTTTTCAATGAGTACCCACTGCAGCCGACACTCGGCAGCACACCATTTACCGAGTATTTCCATCCGCTTTCATCACCGCAGTCGAACTCATATAAGTTTCCGATTCCCCGAATATAATAGGTGCCGTAAATCGGCGTATACTGGCTGTCTAAGGCAATTTGGTTTTCTGTACATATTCTTTTCAGAAGGTCATAAACCGTATCCCCCTCCGAATAAGAACAACTGCCTGTGTAAAACACGCCATTTTCCGGTATTATCTCTTCGATTCCCGACTTCCACAATTCCTTCTTGTTTAAAATCTCTTTACACTGAATCTGAAAGGTGACCTGCCGGCTCTCCGCCGCAGGCGTAGGAGAAGGTGTCGCCGCAGCAGTCACCTCCGCCGGAGACGAGGAAGGTTTCTCCGTTATCTGCGGTTCTTTCGTTGCTCCCTTTTTCTCACCGGATTTTGATTTTGACGAATTCTTTTTTTTCGAACTGCTCTTTTTGTCAGAAGTGCTGCTCTTTTCGTCAGAAGTACTACTCTTTCCGTCAGTATTCTTTTCGTCAGCATATGATACTGTAGTGTCATCTACTGTCGTATTATCCTTTTCATCAGTATTTTTTTTCGCCGTATTTTTTAAGGTAGTATTATTTTCTTTGGTATTTTTTTCGTCACTGTCAGAGGGAATCCTCGGTGTGGCAGAGTCCGCCCCCCCGCTAACTGCCCCGCCGGAGACTTCCTCTGCCGAAACGGCGGATATTGTCACCGGAACAACAAGCTCCTCTTCTGTCCCATATCGGGGAACATCAGATTGAGGCAGGGAGCGACTGCCACTCCCACGATAAAAAAGAATTGCCATAAGGCAGATAAGAAATCCACTGCAAATAACCACCCATTTATTTTTCCAATTCATCCATTCTCATCCTTTACCATAATCCAGCTCATAATCTAATTTATTTTCTCTCTAAGACACAGTTCTATAATTTCATTTGCATCATCAGAAAATGGCTCTCTAATCAACGCAAAATCTATCAACACATTTGTATCAATCAATATTTTATTTGTCATATTTTTCATCCCTATAATTATTCAATTCTGCCTTATCGTCCACGACTGTTCCTTTAACTCTTAACTGTTTTAGCCTTTCATAAGCTTCCCATTTTCGAGCCTGATTCAAACCATTTTCAGATAAACTAGGGTGAAACGGTAATGCCTGTTCTCTTATCCCTTGCTTTACTGCCATTAAAAGATAGGTCGAAACATCCATTCCTAATTTTGCTGTTAATTCTTGCAATTGTGTTTTTGTTTCTTCATCAATCCTCATTGTTATAGTTGTACTTGACATACAATCAACTCCTTCCTGATTAGATTATAGCACTGAGTACAAACATTGTCAAAATTTTGTGTTACATTGTTATTACACAATCAACTGGGTTTGTTCCTGCAATTTCTCAGGAGACTTTTGCGATTAGTCGAGCAGAGAAATCATGTAAAGACTATGGTAAAACTGATGAATAATTTCAATTCACACAATGAGACGACAGCGAGTTGATGGCGGAACTCGATGTATTAGAAAAAAATCGGTGATTCTGAGCCAGAGCCACCGATTAAAAATTTCATATTTTTATCCCAAAAGCGTCAATACCTGCTGAGAGGCTTGATTTGCCTGCGTAAGTATAGAAATCCCGACTTGTTCCAAAAGGTTTTGCTTGGAGAAACGAACCATCTCTTCCGCCATATCGGTGTCTCTGATTCGTGATTCAGCATCCTGCAAATTTTCTTCTGTATTTTTATTGTAATTATATGCATGCTCCATCCGGTTTTCGTACGAACCAAATATACTTCTTGTGCTGCTTATTGTTGCGATTGCGTTATCAATCTTGCTAAACAGTGAGGAACATGCTTCCAAACCATCTGTAACTTTCGGCTTGGAAATTCCCAGAGTGGCGGTGTTAAAACCATCCCAAACCATGTAAAATCCTTGAAGTGAATTTGCTCCCGACTGAATCCATTCTTTTTTTGATTGCTCAATCTTAAAGTCAAAATTTGAAACAGTTGCGGAATTGTCATTTTCATCCGCTTGATATTTTACATAATCATAATCCGTACTGTTTAATTGGATTTTAGATTCTTTGGCAATCTGGTCCATGACATCATCATAGTACTGTGCCCAATCCGTAGTTCCATTTGTGATTTCCACAGAATATCTGGTTTTCAAAAGGTCAGCGGAATTATTGGCATCAAACTCCCTATAACCGACACCGTTATCATTGAGTACATAATTTCCGGAAGCGTCATTTTTCATTGTGACGGTTGCGGTCGAAGCAGAATCAATCTTATAAGTGTATTCCAAATTGAAGGAACGCGAGCCGTTATCTTCCTGCATCTTCATTGTGATTGTTCCCTCCCCCACCTGATAAGGGTTTGTATCAAAAGTTGCCTCCTTGGCGGGAGTTGACTGGCTTCTGTCGTCACAAATGTACAGGGTTCCTCCATCAGCAGCATACTGTGTATAGTGAAAATCAAAATTGCTGTCATCCAATACATCAATCAAAGCATTTGTGAAATCAGCAGCATCCGTAATTCCTTTATCCATCATAGATTTCAAATCTATTTGCAAGGTATAGTTTGACTTTCCATCATCTGATTTTGTATATCCATATCCCTCAGAGGAAACTTTTTCTGTGCCACCGTAGACAAATAAAACGCTATAGTGTTTGGAGCAGGTTTTACATGTTGAGTTAAATCCGGTTCCGAGCAAATCCTTTAATTCATACTGAGTTCCTAAACCGGAAAAATCGATGGATGCCGCCGGATAAGTTTTATTATTTGCCAAACTGGAAGTTGTTCTCATTTGCGACGTATCGATGGTAACCGTTTTTGACATATAGCCATCTTGTGTTACGTTGGCCACACCGATTACAGTAGTCAGCGTATCTCCCGTTGCCAGATTTGCATCTCCCCGCAGCAGTTTTTTCACTTCCAGTGCGGTCAAATAACTTTGATACACTTTTGCTTTCTCAGTCACAGTTGCTTCATCCGTCAAACTGGTCGAGTGATAGGAAATAACGTCGTTCGCTGTACTGTCAGCATAATCCAGATTAAATGTATTTGCAGCAGCATCATAATCCATGTTTTCCGCTGCTATTGTTTGCGTCTGGACATCAAAATTCCTCCCAAGATCCGCTTCTTCATAGATATTTAAATTATTTTTTTGGTACGTGATTTTACCGTCTGTGATGATAGAACTTCCTGTAAAATCAAGTTCTGTTGTCGTGCTTGTCGTTACATTGGTATCGCTGATATGGGCATTGTTGATTCCATCAATGACAGAATCCAAACTTGTCTCATTTAAGAGATTAAAGTTAAATTGTATGTTGTAGTCAGCATCTTGGAATACATAACGATAGGTAAATGCATCCGATACATCCGTTCCCTGACTCCAGTCGCTAAGACCTAAATCTGCCCATGTTTTCTTTGAATTGGCGATTTCGTTGCCGGCTGCATCCACAATCCAGATTCCCGACGTATCTGCTTTCAAAATCGCATCCAAATCATTATTATTTTGAATGGCATTAAAAATCGTATTACTCACTTTCATACTGCTGCCGCTGTCCTGAATATCAACGGCTTGTGCAGAACTATATCCGCTATAGGTGTTTACGTAATGTCGTGCATATCGGGAATTCGTTTGATTGATACCCTTCACGACATCATCAAGGGTTTCAAAATCCGGGATATAAACTCCTCCTTCTGCATCCCCATAAGAAAACATATAGTATCCGGATTCCCCTATGTGATTTAAAATGGAATCTCCATCCTCATTTACAATGTCGCTCCAAGGAACAATGTCACCGGCGATAGAAATCCCCTGTGAAGTTGCCTCTACTGAAAACTCTGTTTTGATTTCAGGTGGTTTACTGCCGTCTTCACAGGAAATAGTCAGGGTACACTTTCCCGTATTGTATGTATAGGTGCCTGCCTTAAATAAGGTTTCGCCCGTAGTTGCATCGGTATAGACCATGTCACTTGAAATAGTTGACCACGGGACACGCAAATCTTTACCATTGGCATCTTTGACAATGATTCCACCATATGAATTCGGATCGTTTGGATCACCATTTGTTGCATCAAAAATAGAGACAACGATGATATTACCACTAAATCCAAGTTCGTAATCTGTACAAAAAAGTGTTTTTTTGTTGAATTCAGTATCCCTGCTAATGGCATTAATTTCTTTTTTTAAACTTGTTATCTCATCATCAATCTTTTGCAAATCATCCGGCGTATAAACTGCTTCATTGGCTGCCTGAACGGTCAACTCACGCATTCGCTGAAGAATATCGTGTACATTTTGCAAAGCACCTTCTGCAACACGACACAGACTGATTCCGTCCTGTACATTCTCGGCAGCACGATTGAGTCCACGGATTTGACTTCTCATTTTTTCTGAAATAGAAAGACCGGCTGCATCATCTGCAGCACGATTGATTCGATAACCGGAAGATAATTTTTCTGTTGATTTGCTTTTACCAAAATTTGTAATTCCAAGTTGTCTTTCGGTAAACATAGACGCCATATTGTGTGCAATCACCATAGTTATACTCAACTCCTCCATTTCTCTTATATAGTGTATCGGAAAAATTAAGAAAAGATTTACAAAATATTGGCATTTTATAAAAATCAAAAAATGAGACTTAAAGTTAAATGCCGTTAGGATAAATTTGCAGGCTAAAAAACCTGTATCCTACATCTTCTTGACTTCATCTAAATGTTCCTATTCCATTGCGTTGCTGTTCAAAGTCCGCCGCACCATTCGTAAATAATTTCTGGACAAACCAATCCCCCGTTGCTATAATGGAGAACGATGGTATAAAATAATATTAGTAATTATAAGGTTTTCGAAAGAAATCAATAGGGAAGGCGGTGTGAATCCGCCACAGCCCCCGCTGCCGTATTTGGGGATGGATACAATAAAATGCCACTGGTGAACAATTGGAACAACTGGAACAATTAAACTGGGAAGGTTTTGTATTCAGACGAACCTTGAGCCGGAAGACCTGCCTTATAATGTGAAATACGACCTTTCGGAGGGAGAGGGACTGTTTTGACTGACATTTTCATAGTCATCACAGGTCTTGTTATGCTCTTTTTTCGGGTAAACAGGACTTTTCTTTTGTTATTTTTTGCCGCTAAATACATAACGCGAACAGCGGGAAAGAAGGATTTAACATGAAACAAGCAAAAAAACTATGGTCTTTACTTCTGGCATTTGTTCTGGTATTATCCCTGACAAATGGCTTTACAGCAAAGGCTGACACAACCGACACAGCAACATCCATCACAGTGACATTGCGAGTGGAACAAGATGAGGCTACTTTAGTTGCTCCGGTAAAAATCACACTGACGGATGAAGATAAAAAAGATTTTGGTATCGGTCTTTCTACAGACACTCTTACACCATTACACGCTCTGGCAAAATATATGGAACAATACGCCAATGCCACCGATGACACTATGGGCGAATATATAGATTATAGTACTAGCAGCGGCTACAGCTGGATTAACAGCATCTCTGTAGAAGGGAAAATATCGGAGGGAACAGGCGGAACGCCAAACTCCGGCAGTCAGGAAAACGTATCTTGGATGACAGCATTTAATGACATGACCGGACTTTCTAATCCCGATGAAAATACGTCCAGTACTTATCCATTAAAGGATAATGATTCTATTACCTTTTACGGTGTATGGTATGGTGTTTACGGTAGCATTGATTCCTACTACACAATTTTTGACAAGCAAAACTACAGTGCAGAAACGAATCAATCTGTCAGCATTTCTCTGAAGGGTGTCGGAATTTACACCGCTGATACCGTTGCAAAAGACGCAATATCCAATGCAACCATCCTTGTTGGTGAATACTCGGATACAAAAACATCTGTTACAAGAGATAATGCCATCAGCTCATATACTACAAAAACGGATGAAAATGGAATCGCAACAATTAAGTTTACAAAGGCAGGAACATATGTACTCTCTGCTTACCGCGACATTGAGGTAGACGAAGATAGTGACGAGAATACACCATCTGTAACCCACAATGATATCTCCCGACCTTACGCCATTGTCACCGTCACCGATGCAAAGACGGAAGAAAAAAAAGAGGATGAGCAGCCTGCCGCTGCGGTAGAACCGACAAATGTGGACACTATCACTCCTACCCAGCAGAGTACAGCGAAAATGCCTGCTCAAGTAAAAGGGCTGAAAAAAACTATCAGCAAAAAATTTAAAAAGAAGAAAAAAACCGTTACTTTAACATGGAAAAAAACGACCAATGCCACTTCTTATCAGATTTACATTTCCAAGAAAAAGAACAGCGGCTACAAAAAAACAGCTACTACCAAAGGGTTGAAAAAGGCTCTCAAGCTGAAAAAAGGAACTTATTATGTAAAAGTACGGGCTTACAACAAATCCGGATATTTCTACAAATATGGTAAATTCAGCAATGTTGTAAAAATTAAAATCAAAAAATAATTGAGGATGTGATACCATGAGTAAACGAAGAATAAAACTCATTACTGTAATTCTGACGGTATCTGCGCTGCTGTTTTT
>CAZFHT010000022.1:14864-21732 GCA_964518785.1 uncultured Eubacterium sp. | reverse complement strand
GCGAGAAAAAAGGTGCGTACTTATCAGCCACACCTCCGAACAACACTCAGCTCCACCTTCCGCTTGCACCACAAGGCAGCACCAGCTTACCTCCCCGAACCGGGAGTCCGATTTCACCCGCCTCGACCTTTCCGCCAAAGCGGCTCTGCAGCTCAAGGTTCATCATATAGGAAAGAACTGCCGGCTGCAATCCTGTCGTATAAGAATTAATAAGAAAGAACAGCGGTTCCTCTGCAAGAATTTTTGTGCAGAGCTGTATCAAAGGATAAATCTTCTCTTCTATCTTCCAGACCTCGCCCTTCGGTCCCCGTCCATAGGATGGCGGGTCCATAATAATTCCGTCATAACGGTTCCCCCGGCGAATCTCTCTCTCCACAAATTTCACGCAGTCATCCACCAGCCAGCGAATGGACGCATCTGCCAGCCCTGACGCCATGGCATTTTCTCTGGCCCATGTCACCATTCCTTTCGAGGCGTCTACGTGCGTCACTGACGCTCCCGCCTTAGCACAAGCTACTGTAGCACCTCCGGTGTAAGCAAAAAGATTTAATACCTTCACCGGTCTCTTTGCCTTGTGAATCAATCCGCTTGTCCATTCCCAGTTCACCGCCTGCTCTGGAAAAAGTCCGGTATGCTTAAAGCTAAAGGGTTTCAAGTGGAAACGAAGTTCACCCTCACCCTCCGCCAGCGAAGATAAATGATAAGAAACATCCCACTGCTCCGGCAAGTCGAAAAATTCCCACTGTCCGCCGCCTTTCTTGCTGCGGTGATAGTGTCCGTTCTTTTTCTTCCATTCCGGCGCACTGTGAGGAGTGTCCCAAATCACCTGTGGGTCCGGTCTGACTAAAACATACCTGCCCCATCTCTCCAGTTTTTCTCCTGCCGAAGTATCCAACACTTCATAATCCTTCCATCCATCTGCTATCCACATATCTTCCTCCATCTACGGCGTAATCTTCCTTTTATCTTTAGATAATGACTGTTTAAAAATTTCTTCCATTCCAGCCCCAGTCTGAAATCCCCTGATAGGTTATATAAATATTCCCTGCCGGGATTCCCAGTTCTTCCTCGTAAATGCGGCAGATTTCCTCTGTCATACGCTCGCTTGCCTGACTGCTAGCGTCACCAAAAATCTTTACCTCAACAAAAGCTGCTTTCTCACATTTGTCCCCTTTGAAGTAAAGAGTGTACTCGTCCTCAAAACCAACCATCAGCCATGATTCGCTTTTCCCCGGAAAAGCCGTAATCGCCTGTCCCAGTTTCTTCTTTATGTTTTCTTCTTTCTCCGGTGAAACCTTCACCGTAATCTTTGAATTGATAAATGGCATATAGACGCCCCTTTCTGCTACGATATAGTTTTTTCAACTCTGTATCTATAATAGCATGACTGTGTGAAGAATGAAAGTGTGATGTTAAACAATATTGTCTAATTTTATTTTTCATACATCAGTTTTTTTATATACTATTCAGATAAATCATCTTTGTTTTCACTTCTCTTTCCATCGTAACCAATTACATTTACACTGTCAGCACACTGCAATGCCATCAGTTCCGTACAGGCACTTAAATCCAGTTCTGCAATTGGATTGGTACCACAGTATAAAGTTTCTAATTTTGTACACGGTTTAACATTTAATTCAGTAATTTGTGTATCTCCACAATCTAAGTTCCATAATTCTGTACATTTACTTACATCCAAATTACGAATTGGATTGCTACTGCAATTCATATCTCCCATTTCCACACATCCGCTTACATCAAGCTTGCTAATTTGATTGTTGTTACATTCCAGTCGATACAAGTTCGTACATTTACTTACATCCAATTCACTTATCTGATTATCATTACAATATAGTGTACTCAAATTCGTACACTTGCTCACATCCAGTTTTGTAATCTTATTCGAGCTACAACCTAGTGTCTCTAAACTGGTAAATGCAGACAATTCCAAATCGCCTTGTATATTAGTATTGTACCAATCAATCTCTGTCAGTTTACCTTTTGTCCATGTATAATCTGTAATATCCTCACTCATTGTTGCTCCTTTGCTCTTCTGTTCTTTAATAATTTCCTGCAAAGCAGCTACTTCTTTTGTATCTAATTCATAGTTAGCAAAACTCTTCGGCTCTGCTTTATTTAATTTTATCTGCGATAAATCCAAATGCAAAACAGGGCGTATCCCACGCTGACGGGTAACATCAACCCCAGCTCCATCAATATCTCCTGAACTATAAACATGACCGTCATAGGCAACAAATGCTGCAACATAAGGCGCATATCCTGAGGACCGTAAATACCAAGCACCATATTTGTATCCCGCTAACTGTTCTGCGTACTCACTTGAATTAATCTCTCTATTTTCTGCCTCAAAACAATATGGTGAAAAACCTAATTTAGAATCTTTCACTTCATCAAGAGACAATAAATATATTTTATCATTTGTATCATTTCCCCCTTCTGTTCCATAATCCGGATTATCCGCATTCGTTACGACTGTTGTTTTTATCGCCTTTTTCTCTTCATCCGTAAACGACGTATTATAAAAATCTTCGTTTAACCATTTACGCAACGTAGAATCTTCCCATGTAACGGATTGCCTATAAAAATGCGAACTCTCATCTGTCGCTTCATTATATGGAAGACATTCAAGTGTTTTATCTGATATCAAAAACGCATCGTTTCCATCCACTGAAAGTACCCGCCATTTGATTGGTTCTTTTGTATCCTGCTTATCCGCTGTACCATCTCCATTGTTGTCGCTTTGCCAATAACTTCCCAGATAAACGCAATCATATGTAACAATCGTAGCATTTTCGTCTTCAGTATCCTTTTTCTCACTCGGCGACGAAACGGATGCCGTATCATCAGCACCTGACTGCGTTGGAGTTACTGTCGGCACAGGAGTTTCCGTTGGTTTTACAGTATTCTCCGGCGTCGAATTTGCTGTCATCGCAGGCGTCGCCGTTGGTTTTACAGTATTCTCCGGCGTCGAATTTGTGTTAAAATCCGTTGTTTCCTGCTTCGAAACATTTTTCTCTTTCTCCTGAACCTTTACCTTAAATACCAGTTTCTTTGTCCTCGTCTTTTTCCCTTTTTTATACTTCACCGTTGCAGTTATCTTTGTACTGCCTTTTTTCTTTGCTTTCACAACACCCTTTTTCGTGACAGAGACAATTTTATTGTTTTTCGCTTTATATGTGACTTTCTTTACTTTAATCCCCTTGCCGCTTTTTATCTTTATAGTCGTTTTCCCGTATGTTGTTTTCTCTGATTCTTTTGTAATGGTCAGGGTTGCTGAACTCTTAGCCAATTTCACCGTCTCTGCTGCCTGTACGTCCACCGAAAACAAGGTAGATACACAAGCCAGTACAAGTGCAGATGATGTCACCATCTGCTTTTTCAATTTCCTCTTTGTCATAATATCAATTCTCCTTTAGCATTTTATAGTTTCTTCACTGTCATCTCTGTTTTTGATATAATCATTTTATCTAATTCGAGTATGCGATTCAAGAACTAATTGGATTGTTTCCCATTTTTTTACTAACACAAACCAACACTATTTCCTAGTTTTTATCTTTTTAATTTTACTCCATTTACCGTATATCTTTTTTCCTGATGATTTCTTATAAGCTCTGACACGCACATAGTATGTCTTGCCTTTTTTCAGTTTAGTAATCGTTTTTTGAGAAGTCCGCTTGCCTACCAGCTCACTTTTTTTCTTTTTTGTGAATTTCTTATTTTGAGCATACTGTATCTGGAATCCAGACACGTTTGTCTTCCGATTCCAAGATACGATTATCTTTCTATTCTTTTTGTTTTTTACTACCAAACCAGACACCTTGCTTGGTTTTTTTACAATAGTTCTATTTTTGTTTTCGGAAGGTTTTGTTGCAGATGATGGTTCTTTTGCAGGTGACGGCGTTTCTGTAACCGTCGGTGTTTTTGTAGGTAACGGTGTCTCTGCAACCGTTGGTGTTTTTGTAGGTAACGGTGTCTCTGCAACCGTTGGTGTTTTTGTAGGTAACGGTGTCTCTGTAGCCGTTGGTGTTTTTGTAGATGACGGTGTTTCTGTTACTTTTGGAATATTTGAGGATTGCCCATATTCCAAATTTTCTGTATAAGTATCTATACAATTCTCACATTGATATTTTACAAAACCTTCCTCTGTTTCCGTTGCTTCGCTTCGTTCCACTTCTTTATAAGAGTGTTCGGCTGTTGCTTCCACAATGTTTGCGACTTCCTCAGAACCACATTTACACCGATATAGGTCATACCCGCTCTCCATACAAGTCGCTTTTACGGTTTCTACATACTCAAAATCGTGTTGATGTAAAACCATATTATCATTATCCATAGTGTATTCTCGAACATCACTAGAATCACTATTAAACTGAATCGTGGCAGATTCATCAAAAGCATTTGACTGAATAGCAATTGAAATATCAGGCAGTGTTACCGCTTCAAGCAGAGAGCAATTACCGAACGCATTATTGCCAATCGTAAAACTTGCGTCAGTATTCATATATTCGGATGCCGTAACTTGCGTCAAATTAGAACAATTATAGAAGGCATATGCACCGATGCCGGTCACTCCACGGTCTATATATACCGATGTAATGGTATCTTTATAATCATTCCACGGTGCGGTATCTTCTGAATAATCTTCCATACTTCCCTGACCTGACACCAGAAGTTCCCCATCATCATATAAACAATAATTTACGTTTTCGCCGCAGGAACCCTCTGAAACAATCCCGCTTCGATCGACTATTTCATCTTCGCCGACAGTCATTATATTTTCAATATTTGTAATTGCTTTTTTTTGCTGCTTATTAATACTTAGTGTATTTTTCATAACAGATGAAATCAATGTTCTGACATCAATATACGGAATACGGTCAAAGGGTTGTTCTTTTTCCCCGCCGTCATTATAAGTATTGGATGCTGATTCAAAACAGTTATACAAAGTTCCACCCAACACCTGAATATCCTCACTCATATTTGGCGTCGTAATTTTATGCCAATCCGTCAATCCAAAATGAAATGAATTTGTTAGCTTTTGTAATTCCGCAACATAGATTTCTGACTGATTTGTTCGTCCATATGATTTCGAACAAATACAATATGTTTTATGATCCTTCCCAATTCCAAAGCTGACGCCTTGTGTCTGTTTTGGTAACTGAATCTTGCTTGATGTTACTTTCCCCGTCTTTACATCGTAGGAATACATAAAATTTTTATCGGCATTGGTATCATCAAAATTTCCGACAAATAATTCCTCATAAGAATCATCCCAATAGATAAAGGATGCGTTGATTGTACTAATGTAATTATTCTTTGATATTGTTGCCTCATAGGCGTCTTTTCCGGAAGAAACGGCATTAGAAACAACCGAATATGGCAGTTCCCAAACTTTTTTATCTCCCGAGCCGGCAATATACACCGTATTGTTACCAAAAGCAAGTCCTCCAACATGATTGCCGTCCTTTAATCCGGCATCATCTTCTACCGACAAAAGAATGGTTGTCACATATTTTTTGGTTTTTTTATTCATCACATAAATAGCGGAATTGTGTTCTGCATCCTTGCAATATGCCGAAATCAGAACGTAATTATTTGTGGCGCATACCCCCTGCGGCACCATATTATAACATGCCGTATCGTTTCCCATATTGGTTTGCTTTAGTCCCGGAATAACCATATCGATTGAACGCAAGCTGGCAACATAACTGCTGTAATCAGAATTTCCAAGTAAGGAACGAATGGAACTCGAGGAACATACACCGGACGTTGATGTGTAGTAGGCAGGGTCTTCTGAATCTGTGCTGTCATCTGTATTATTTATTGACACTTTGACCGGAGTGGACAACAGAGTTTCCGTTGTTCCTGTTCCTGTTTCATATCCAGATCCCCAACAGTATAAATCTCCATTCTCTGTTACCGCCGCACTATGATATTCTCCCAAAGACACCTCGGACACATTACTTAACACTTTTACCGGACTTGTTTGATTCTCCGTCATTCCATTTCCCACTTCTCCATGCTCATTACGCCCCCAGCAGTATAAATCCCCATTCGTTGTCACTGCCGCACTATGAGATCCTCTCAAGGACACCTCGGACACATTGCTTAACACTTTTACCGGACTTCTCTGCTTCTCCGTCGTTCCATTCCCCACTTCTCCATACTCATTATCCCCCCAGCAATATAAATCTCCATTCGTTGTCACTGCTGCACTATAAGCTTTACCTAAATAATCCCCCAAAGATACCATTGACACATTACTTAACACTTTTACCGGACTTGTCTGATGATTCCACGTCGTTCCATTCCCGACTTGTCCATACCCATTGTACCCCCAGCAGTACAAATCCCCATCGGTTGTCACTGCCGCACTGTAACTCCTTCCCAAAGATACCGTTGACACATTACTTAACACTTTTACCGGACTTGTCTGGGCATAGTTCGTCGCTCCATTCCCCACTTGTCCATCCTCATTATGCCCCCAACAGTATAAATCCCCATTCTCCGTCACGGCTGCACTGTAGTCCCATCCCAAAGATACCGCTGACACATTACTTAACACTTTTATCGGACTTGTCTGGGGGTAGCAGCCCATGGTTCCATCCCCGACTTGTCCATACTCATTATCCCCCCAGCAGTATAAATCCCCATTCTCCGTCACGGCTGCACTATGATGCTCTCCCAAAGATACTGCTGACACATTACTTAACACTTTCACCGGACTTGGTTCACTAAACGTCGCCTCTCCATTCCCGACTTGTCCATACCCATTGTACCCCCAGCAGTACAAATCCCCATTTGTTGTCACTGCCGCACTATGAGATTCTCCCAAAGATACCGTTGA
>CAZFHT010000022.1:0-14764 GCA_964518785.1 uncultured Eubacterium sp. | reverse complement strand
AATCCCCATTTGTTGTCACTGCCGCACTATGAGATTCTCCCAAAGATACCGTTGACACATTACTTAACACTTTTACCGGACTTGTCTGATTTTCTGTTGTTCCATTTCCGACTTGTCCAAAAAAGGTATTACTTCCCCAGCAGTACAAATCTCCATCGGTTGTCACTGCTGCACTATTGGACCGTCCCAAAGATACACTTGCCACCTTAATATCCTGCTCTTCTTCCACCACATCATTCGCTGCATACGAAACCGTTCCGGTCCATGCCAAATTCATCGCCAATGCCAACACCAGCATTACGGAAAAAAACTTTTTTCCCCGGCTATAAAACATTCTTTTTGCAACATTGTTTCTCATATCAATTCTCCTTTAGCATTTTATAGTTTCTTCACTGTCATCTCTGTTTCTGATATAATCATTTTATCCAATTCAAGTAAGCAATTCAAGAACTAATCGGATTATTTCCCATTTTTTTACTTCGATATAAAAACTTAACTATCTCTTCACCTTGACAAACAACTCAAAGTGACGCATTATTAACTATATTATCAGGAGGTAACCATATGACAGGAAGAGAAGACAAAAAGGAAAATGATTTGTTCTTTACTTGCAGTCTGATTGACTACATCGCAAGGAAAACAAAAAACAAACGGTGTGACATTGTAAATGCTCTCGGGAAAAAAAACATCACGAAAATATACGACCTTGCCGACGTCTATCATTGCGACAATATTGAACGTGTCAGCGATGATTTTATCAAAAGTGCCAGTATCAAGACCGGAAATTTTGACAATGTGTCTGCCGCCAGATACGCTCTTCCAAGCCACTGGGATATCGGAAAAGTTTACAAGCGTCTGATTCTGGGGATTGCCAGAGAAAGAGAACTGGACATTATCGATGCCCTGTTTGAGGCATACAACTCCTTTGTCAGTGAAAAAATCGATGACTACAACAGCAGCTTTTACTACGATGCTCCGCAAAATATATTAAACGCTTATTTATACGGTTTTATTGAATAGTCAAAAGAGGTGCGGCTGAAAGCCGCACCTCTCCTTACAATAACCTTCCTATCACTCAATCATAATTCACGCAGATTATCAGCAGTTAATCTCTGCGGTCATTCCGATAAGTTCTTTATTTTCATCCAGAATCGGCTGTACAACCTCTTCTACAAATTCTTTCACCTGACTTGGTGCCCGTCCCACATATTTACTTGGATCCATTGTCTTCTGAAGTTCTTCCAATGTCATAGGGAACGATTCGTCTGCCGCAATCAATTCCAGCAAATTATTGTCCAGTCCTCTCTGTTTCACATTCGCTCCCGCCTCCATGGACAGTTCGCGGATTTTCTCATGGAGTTCCTGACGGTTGCCTCCCGCCTTTACCGCATCCATCATAATATTTTCTGTCGCCATAAACGGCAGTTCTGACATAAGGCGTTTGGTAATTACTTTGTCGTATACGACAAGACCATCTGCCACATTCATATACAAATCAAGGATACCGTCGATAGCAAGGAAGCCTTCTGCCACGCTGAGACGCTTGTTCGCAGAATCATCCAAAGTTCTCTCAAACCACTGGGTAGCCGACGTAATCGCCGGGTTCAAAGCATCCACCATCACATAGCGGGAGAGAGAGGCGATTCGCTCACTGCGCATTGGATTTCTCTTATATGCCATGGCAGAGGAACCAATCTGGCTCTTTTCAAATGGCTCTTCCACCTCTTTCAAATGCTGAAGGAGACGAATGTCATTGGAAAATTTATGTGCGCTGGCTGCAATCCCCGCCAGAACATTAAGCACTCTTGTATCCAGCTTTCTGGAATAAGTCTGCCCCGATACCGGAAAGCAAGCGTCAAATCCCATTTTCTTAGCAATCAGCTTATCTGCCTCTTTGCATTTGCTCTCGTCACCGTCAAACAGCTCAAGAAAACTCGCCTGCGTTCCCGTTGTTCCTTTCGAGCCGAGCAGTTTCATATTACTCAGAACATAATCCAAGTCTTCCAAATCCATCACTAACTCCTGAATCCACAGTGTGGCACGTTTGCCAACAGTAGTCGGCTGTGCCGGCTGGAAATGGGTAAATGCCAGTGTCGGCAAATCTTTATATTTCATGGCAAAATCAGATAAAATGCTGATAACATTAACCAGTTTTTTCTTAACCAGTTTGAGTGCCTCCGTCATAATGATTACATCCGTATTGTCCCCCACGTAGCAGGAAGTCGCTCCTAAGTGAATGATTCCCGCCGCATTCGGACACTGCTGCCCATAAGCATACACATGGCTCATAACATCATGACGTACTTCTTTTTCCCTTGCCTTCGCCACATCATAGTTAATGTCATCCATATGAGCTTTCAATTCGGCTATCTGCTCATCGGTAATTCTCGGATTGCCATCGGCATCCTTCAAACCCAGCTCCTGCTCTGTCTCTGCCAAAGCAATCCACAATCTTCTCCATGTTCGAAACTTCATGTCCGGCGAAAAAATGAACTGCATCTCTTTACTCGCATATCTCTCTGACAATGGGCTTACATAATTATCTGTACTCATATCCTCTTATCCTTTCTTTTCCGTCGTTGGGACGGTTCACTATTTGTCATACTCTCCACGTATATCCTCCGTCGGCGGGTCCACCGGATAATTTCCGGAAAAGCAGGCGTCACAATATCCGGTATCTCCCTCGATGAGCTCCGGAAGACGCTCTCCGTCCAGATAACCAAGGGAATTCGCCCCAATCAACCGGCAAATCTGTTCCACTGTATTATTGTGGGCAATCAACTGGTCACAGCTTGGAACATCAGTTCCAAAATAACAAGGATACAAAAATGGCGGTGAACTGATACGAACATGAACCTCGGTAGCTCCGGCGTCTTTCAAAAGTTTCACAATCCGTCCGCTTGTCGTTCCCCGAACGATGGAATCATCCACCATGACAACCCGTTTTCCCCGAACAACCTCACGCAGTACATTCAGCTTAATGCCCACACTGGACTCTCTGGCTGACTGCTTTGGTTTAATAAAGGTTCTTCCCACGTAGTTATTTTTGATAAAGGCAACGCCATACGGAATCCCCGACTGCAAAGCAAATCCCATGGCTGCCGCATTACCGGAGTCCGGCACGCCGACAACAATATCCGCATCTGCCGGGTGCATCTGTGCCAGAATTTTTCCTGCCATAATGCGGGAATTGTACACGCTGACACCGTCCACATAGCTGTCCGGTCTGGCGAAATAAATATATTCAAAAATACATTTTGCCGGTTTCATTGTACACAAACTCTCATCCGAAGTGATACCGTCCTTGTCCAGCATGACAATCTCACCCGGTTTTACGTCCCGGACAAACTCCGCACCGATTGCGTCCAGCGCACAAGTCTCACTGGCAAGCACATAACTGTTTTCTCTCCTGCCGATTACCAGCGGGCGGAATCCAAACGGATCACGTGCACCAATTAATTTACGCGGACTGGAAATAACAAGGGAATAGGCTCCCTTCAACTTTCTCATCGCATTTTTCACCGCATCCTCCACCGAACCGACATTCAATCGTTCTCTGGCGATAAGATATGCGATTACTTCGGTATCAATGGTCGTCTGAAAAATGGCTCCGGTGTACTCCAGTTCTTTTCGAAGCTCCAGTGCATTTACCAGATTTCCATTGTGCGCAAGCATAAGAATTCCTTTGACATAATTCAGTACCAATGGCTGAATGTTGTGGTTATTGCTGGCACCCGCCGTAGAATAGCGAACATGACCGACACCAATGTTGCCTTTCAGTTTCTCCAGCCCCTCTGCATCAAAGACCTCATTGACAAGTCCCATTCCTTTGGCAGAAAGCACCTTGCCTTTTGGTCCCTCGGTATCACTGACGGCAATGCCGCAGCTTTCCTGTCCCCGGTGCTGCAGTGCAAACAATCCGTAGTAGATGGAAGACGCCACGTCTCCCCCATCTAAATCATAGATTCCAAACACACCACATTCTTCGTGCAATCCATCTGAATAACTCTCATTAATCTGCGAATTCATCCTGTCCCCTCTCTTATCGTATAAAAGTCATTGTTATTTATCTTCTAACACATAGATACCCCGCTGAATTTTGTCCTGTAAAATTCGACGTACCGACGTGTTAATTACTTTTTCATTAATCTCCCCCGAACGAACTGCCCCCAGCAGACTGCTGAAAGCCTCTTTGTAATCGGACGGCTGAACAAGCATATCACAGCCTGCCTTCACAGCTTGTACCACCACATACTGTGTCGTATAATTTTTTGTAATCACCGTCTCATTTAATGGCGGCGTCATAATTACCCCTTCAAAGTCCAACTCCTGCCGCAGCAGGCTTGTCACAATGTCATCCGACAAAAATGCCGGAAGTGTGTCGTTCACTGTCACCTTCGGCACAGCCACATTGCTTACCATAATGCAGTCTGTCCCTGCCTTTATCCCCGCTGTATAAGTTTTAAAATTATTATTTCTCAAAGAAATCAGACTATCCTGATTTTGAAGAATCTCTTTTGTCGTGTCCCCTGCCACATTGCCGATTCCCGGAAAATAACGCAGCGTAGTTGACATGCCACACTCTCTCATGCCCTTTACGTAACTGCTTACCGCCTTTTCCACCTTCGACGTATCGGAGGAAAAACAACGCCTGCCATAGTCGGAATTTTCCTCAGAAGACACATCTGCCACCAATCCGAGATTCAGATTGATTCCCCAATCTCTCAATTCTCTGGCAATGTTCCCCGCTGTCTCGGAAAGCTGGTCCTCATTCATGGCATTTCCCACATCCGCCGGCATAAGATACCCGGCGACCTCTAAGTCCTCCACTTTACCGGAAAAAGAATGTTCACCGCCGCCTTCCTCCTCGACGGCAATATACAAGGCACTGCCGGAGGCACAAGACTGAAGTCCCTCAATCAGGCTTTTCGCCTGCTTTTCATTTTTCACATTTTTTTCCGACAGGTAAATGCCCCCTGCCGGACAGGCTGCCAGTGTCTCCTTCACATTCTTGGACACTTTGTATATTTTATCACTCTTTGCGGAAGAATCCAAAGCAGACAAATCTACCAAAAACATCTGTGCCACTTTTTCTTCCAGCGTCATATCCTTCACTATTTTTTCTGCCTCTGCAAATGCCTCTCCATCAGAAAGGTTTAATTGACGCAGGACGGCAGCATTTCCAGAAACAGCTCCTGCGGATACCTCACTGCCCGCCGGGGACTCTCCTGTTCCCTTTGGCTGTTCCCCGCCTGCATTTCTTTTTCCACACGCAAAAAGCAAAACCACTGCTGCGACCATGCAGGCAATTAACATAAGTCTTTTCATATGTTGCTCTACCCCTTCCGGCATTTTCTCTTGTTTGCTTATCTTCTGTTTTCGACTGTATGTTATTGATTTGATTGAATAATTGTTCCTTTTCGGAACAATTATACTATATTATTATCCCACATACAAATAAAATATTTTGAAATTTTCTTCCTCAAGTTACTATTCACAGTATATAAAAATATAAAATTCCGTTCGTCGTGCTTGCACGTAAGATACGAATTTTTATATTTTTATATACCTGTGAAACAGGAACCGCCTCCCAAATGAGCAAAGTTAGCTCCGTAAGGAGCGAGAAAGAGTGCGTAAAGCACTCGGCTTTGCGAATGTCGGCGGTTCTGTGAATAGTAACTCTCTCAAATTTTTCTCTTTTCAAGTAAACCTGCCAAGCCCCCACGCATAGGATAACAGTGTAAATGAACATTAGGAGGCAACAATATGAGTGATTTATCAGCAACACAATGCGGAGGTAACGGCGGCTGCTCCTGTGGAGAGGGAAATAGCTGCTCCTGCCTGATTATCATCATTCTTTTGCTTAGCTGCTGCGGTGGCGGCACTAGTGGTTTCAGCAGCTTTGGCGGAGATTGCAGCTGCATCATCTGGATTCTGCTGATTCTCTGCTGCTGCGGTAACGGCGGCTTTGGAAACGGCTGTGGCTGCGGTTTCTAATAGCTCCGATTCAGAAAAAACGGTGGTCGATTTTTCGACCACCGTTTTTTTTGTTATTGCTTGATTTGCTCGAATTGTTCATAAGGCTGCTGCACGAAATCATCTGCCCCGCAGACTGTCTTTGCATACTCCCTCTCCTGTTCATCAAAGAACAAATCTTTTTCCTCATAGGAAAGACACTGGTAACAGTCCAAGTCCACTTCATAAATCGTAGTATCGTCCTCTACCAGATAGCCGCCCGGAACCCGCTGATACTTTTTCAACCGACACACCTCTGATTGCTGCTGTTACTATACCATATGCAAAAGTTATCTGCGGGTATAAAAATCTCGAATCCAATCCATGCGGGACGTCATCCCCACAAAGAGTTTATCCACCAATGTCAACGCCGCCATAGCCTCAACAACCACGACAGCTCTCGGCATAATCACCGGGTCATGACGCCCTTTTATCTGCACCTCAATTTCTTCTCCCTGACGGTTCACTGTCTTCTGGCTCTGAAAAATTGAAGGAGTAGGCTTAAAGGCAGCCCGAAGAATGATGTCGTCACCATCACTGATTCCCCCAAGGATTCCCCCGGCAAAATTTGTGTTCTTTCTCACTTTTCCCTCCGGTGTCAGATAAAAGCTGTCATTGTTCTGGGAACCGGTTTTTTCTGCTGCCTGAAATCCGGCACCGATTTCCACGCCCTTCACCGCACCGATTGAAACAATATTTCCTGCCAGTGCAGCATCCAGCTTTCCAAATACGGGTTCTCCCACTCCTGCCGGAACTCCGCTGATGACACACTCTACGATTCCCCCCACCGAATCGTGTTCTTTCATTTTTTCAGACAAATATTCCTCTGCTTTCTCCGACATTTCCAAGTCCGGCATACGCAGAGGACTTTTTTCAATATTCTCCTTGTCCACCCGGTCCTCCCGGCACACAAACGGTCCAATCTGCTTTGTATAAGAGGTTATTTGGACGCCGAGCTGTTCCAGAATCTTTTCAGCAATGGCTCCTGCCGCCACTCTTCCGATTGTCTCCCGACCGGAGGAACGTCCGCCGCCCCGGTAATCCCGAAAGCCATATTTTGCATCAAACGTATAGTCTGCATGGCCGGGACGGTAATAATTTGCAATTTCAGAATAATCTTTAGATTTCTGAGAAGTGTTCTGTACCATCATAGAAATCGGTGTTCCGGTTGTTTTGCCCTCGAAAACGCCGGAAAGAATCTGAACCTTGTCTCCTTCTTTTCTCGGTGTGGAATATTTTGTCTCCCCCGGTTTTCTCCGGTCAAGCATACGCTGTATATCATCCTCAGACAGCGGAAGTCCAGCCGGACAGCCATCTACTACAACTCCCAGTCCGGCACCATGAGACTCCCCCCATGTGGAAATTTTAAATACTTCTCCTAATACGGAGCCTGCCATTTTTTTGCACTTCCTTTCTTTTTTTCTTTTCTTTTCTTTCGTTCTATTGTATAATAAAACCAACACAATTGAAAGGAGATTTTTGATGTTTAGCCAGTTTTTCGGTACTTATTTACTAGAATCCCGCAAAATTACGCCGGAACAATACACCGCTTGCATGGAATACATAAAAACGCACCGGGTAAAAGTGGGGTTAATTGCGGAAAATGAGGGATTGTTATCACGCCAGCAGGCAGATGAATTAAATTATCTCCAGATGCACTCCGACAAAAAGTTCGGTGACCTTGCCATCGAAAAGGGGTATTTGACAGAATCCGATATTACTTATCTATTGGGACTACAGGGAAATCCATATCTGATTTATGTTCAAGCACTGGAAGACAGTGGAATCCTGACACGAGATGAAATCGCAGACGCTCTTGTCGACTTTAAGAATGATAATAATTATTCTGATGAAATATTGAATGCAATAAAAACCGGGGATATCGACACGATATTACCTACCCTTGTCGACACCGAGAACCCCCGTTATCTGGAGCTTATCGGCTTGACACTTCGTAATATCGTCCGATTTGTCAATACGTATCTTCGCATGGGCAAAGCCACTTTTGTCAACTCCTTGTCAGCCAAATATCTGGCATTTCAGTGTACAGAAGGGGATTATGAGGGTTTTCTTGGTTTTTGCAGTGACAGTGACAATATTCTTGCCATTGCCGACGGTTACGCGAAGGAGAAGTTTGACGCTGTAGATGAGGATTCTCTGGACGCCGTTGCCGAATTTATAAATTGTGTAAACGGTCTTTACGCCGCTGAACTAAGTTACCAAAATATTAAAATTGATATGTTGCCACCGGTTCTCCAATTTGACGGTACCATCAGCCGCGATGATACATTTTGTGTACTTCCGGTGTATATCGAAAGCAAAAAAATTGATTTGGTTATAAAAATAGCATAATTAGGAGGTCAAATCATGGCAAAAATATTAATCGTTGACGATTCCCGCACTTCCAGACGTGTGTTAAAAAACATACTTACCAAGGACGGACATGAAGTTGTAGGTGAGGCCGGAAATGGACAGGAGGGATATGAAAAATTTATCGAATTAGATCCCGATATTGTAACATTGGATATTACCATGCCTGTCTTGGACGGACTGACAACACTGGACAGAATTATGAAACTGAACAGTGACGCTACTGTCATTATGGTTACTGCTGCCGGACAAAAAGAGAAAATGGTAGAGGCAATCAAACTGGGCGCTACTGAATTTATTCAGAAACCATTTGAGCCTGAACAAATACTACGTGTTATTACAAACGCCACAACGTAGATTTATGAACACAAGATATTACTCACGTAAATCTTACGTTCGTAATATTTTGCGTTTGTAACAGCCGAAAGAACCCCCAGCTCTCTTTTATGAGAGGAATGGAGGTTCTTTTTTAAAGATATTTTTCATTCTTTACTATTTGATTTTTTGTGTCTTTTTCGTCAGTCCTTTTTTCCGTAAAAGTTTTTTATACAACTTCAACTTCTTCTTCGGCACACTCACTGTCGCCTTTGCCGATATTCCCCCAAAGGCATTTTTCCCGACCGAACCGGAGGTCAGATTTGCTGACTTTATAATAATCGTCTTTAATTTTGTACATCCCTTAAAAGCATTTTTCTGAATTGACACAACATTCTTGCCAATCGTAACTTTTTTAAGCGATTTGTTTCCTTTAAAAGCGTGATTCGAAATGCTTGTAACCTTATAGGTAAGGTTATCAATTTTGACCGTAGCCGGAATCGTCACTGTCTTGGCTTTCTTACTCGCATTTTTTACATATTGAACGGTTCTCTCCTTCTCGCCCGTACTTGTCACAACATAGGTAACTTTTGTCTTTGAATCCGTAATTTCCGTTCCTTTTTCCAAAACGGTGCTTGAAGTTTCTAACGGTGTAACCGTTGGTGTCACAGCCGGCTCCGCTGTCGCCGTTGGTTCTACCTTCGGTGTTGGCTCTGGTTTTATCGTCGATGACGCTGTTGCTGCCGTCGAATCATTCGTTGCTGTCGGTTCTACTGTCGGTGTCGTCGAACCATTCGTCGGTGTTGATTCTACTGTCGGTGTCGTGGAATCATTCGTCGGCGTTGGTTCTACTGTCGGTGTCGTCGAACCATTCGTCGGTGTTGGTTCTGTCGGTGTCGTTGAACCATTCGTCGGTGTCGGTTCTGTCGGTGTCGTCGAACCATTCGTCGGTGTCGGTTCTGTCGATGCCGTCGAATCTTTTGTCGGTGTTGGTTCTGTCGATGCCGTCGAATCTTTCGTTGGCGTCGGCTCTGTCGCCGCAGATGATGTAATCGTCACAACAACCACTTTACTGGTCACCGTTGTACTGTCCAGCGCAGCCTTAACAACATACCGATATGTCCCGACATCGTTACCTGTCGGAACTTTGTAAGTCTCCTCTATGGCACCGGAAATCTCTGTCTGCACACCGGATTCGTCTACAGAGTACCACTGATAAGATGGCGTATCTGTCACAGTTGCACCGTCATAAAGCTGTGCCGCAGCAGTCAATTCCGGTGCCTGCGTTTCGGAGTATCCGGAAACCACCGACGCCGATTCCGGCGTAACCGTAACTCCCAACAGGTTAGTAAGCACATACTTCTCATCACTGAGGACCGGACCATTTTTATAAGAAAACCCGGCACTCGGTTCATTGACGACTACATGAGAATTGGCAAAAGCATACTGATAACTGTTCAATGTATTTCCGCCAACCAGCAAATAAATTTCATTTCCATCACCGGAATAATCCGAGCCACTCGAAAGAACCGGGTCATTCCATGTAACATCTACACCATACCAGTTATTGTCCTCCATCTCCACATAATTCCACATATGAGCTCCCGCCGTAGCACTTGACGAAGATTTAGCCTGCCCGTCCACCAGCACACATGGAATCCCCAGCTTATCACAAAGTACCTTAAAGGCTCTGGCATATCCCTCACAGACAGGTCCATCTGTTCCGCTTTTTCCCTTCAACGCAGAAATACACTCCCACGCTGTGGCCGGAGCTGTTCCAGATGTTTTTTCCGCCACGATTGTGTTATAGCCGTTATTTTTCGTCAGCCAGCTGTTTAATGCCTTTATCGTATCATAACGTGACGTTTTCTTGCACTGTTCAACAATCGTATCCACCTGACTGTCTCTCGTTTCAATATCACTCACAATGATATCTGCATCTCGATAACCCTCAGCACGAATATCATAACTACTATCACTTTCCTGAAGATATAAATATATCGTCTGAGTATAAGAATAGGAAATGCCCCCTCTCTTAGGCACTAAAGAATACGTATAACCAGACCCATATTTCAATCCTCCATCCAGCCAGAACACCTCCGGATGGTCGCGGTCAAATGCATAAAAAGCAGCGGCAATATTTTCCCCTGCCTCTGCCATGTTCGCACTCAATTCTTCCTGCATTGCACTTTGACTGTCAGCCGTCCCTGTAAACTGTATAACAGGATAAGCGTATGCTCCTTTACTTTCTAATTTGGATGCCTGTGTAACATCTATCAGCATCCCATTTTTATCGGAAATATTTTCCCCTAATGTTTCGTAAAATTTCAGTGCATAGTCTTCTACGTTCACACGGTCGATCCATCTTACTGCGTTCTCATCCTTTTGTGTAACGTAGGAGGTGGTCGCCGATGTACTTCTGAGTTTGCTGTTATAGGTCGCAGAAGTCTCCGGTGCCGAAATCGTTTCCGTCACCATCGGCATCGTAATCACTTCATTTTCCGTTTCTTCCGAGGTCGTTGCATACACATTTGATTTTGGAAAACTAACGCTTGTGACGGTCACCGCCGCCGCAAGTATACAAGCCATACATTTTCCTAATAATTTCTTCCTCATATCCATCTTCATCCTCTCTGTAAAACAAAAATCAAAAGATTGACAACTACATTACTTCGCCTGTTCGTCAGAACTTTTACAAAGCAGCTGCCGATAACTCCACCACACAGCCAGAACTGTCAATACAAGCAGCATTCCATGAATAACCACCGCAGCTATCACTGCAGAGGCAAACTGTTTGAGCAGTGCATTACTCAGGCTGATAAAGAGCTGAACGAGTAATACAGTAACGTAGCCCTGCACCTTTTTCCCCTGCTGACCGGCTTTTCCAATCACAAGTGCCAATGCCACGTAAATAATCATAAGGTAAATGCTTTTCAAAGAATCCAGCATTACCTCGCTCGGTTTTAAGGCATAAACCGATTGTGCCAGCTCGTCTGAGCCGACGAAAGAACCAGTGTTAATCCGGGCAGAATAGTACAGGCTTGTTCCATATGGTATCAAAATGTTCCAGCACACATTTCCCACGCCGAAACCGATTCCGGCTGATCCGGTTCGGAACGGAGATTGTTTTCCCCGGTTTGCCGATTTCACGCCCCAGAAAATTCCAAGTGCAATAAAAATACTGCACACAAGGGCATAAACCACAGCAGCAGAAATGCGGGTACTCTCAATCACATTTTGAAGTCCTTCATATTTTGTCAGTAAAACCGCCACGAGCATATACAAAATTTCCTGCCACAAGAAGGCGAGAAATCCTACTCCCAGA
The DNA here is from genome assembly GCA_964518785.1 of uncultured Eubacterium sp. Classification (GTDB taxonomy): domain Bacteria; phylum Bacillota; class Clostridia; order Lachnospirales; family Lachnospiraceae; genus Eubacterium_F. Next base: position 2,739 of record CAZFHT010000022.1, on the reverse strand, counting down.
GCGTTTACAATCCCGGTTCTTTTTTTCTCTGAAAAATGGTACAGCACACCGCACCCGCCTGCTGCAAGAACAAGCGGAATCAACGGTGCCAGTACCATACTCAGCATTTGTCCGTTTGAAACATACATAATTTGCTATCCTTTTTAGAAACCGACACGAATACGGGTGATAAATGTTTTGAATCCCTCAATCGTATCATGAAATGCCTTCTCTGTCATGGTGGAGGTCACAAAACCGAACTCACCGTCCACAACACCGTCGATTTGCTCAATTTCTTCAAACTCTGCCAATGCTTTTTCTTTTTCCTCTGCACCGACACGAACGAAGAATCGATTTTCCATTTCATCCATTGGAGATACAACCTGCTTTTCATCATCCCAGATTGTCATTACATTTACATTCATATGTTTCACTGCGTCTACCACATCCGAAACAACGGCGCTGGCAGTAGCCTCTTTTCCTGCTCCTTTGCCGTAAAACATTACGTCTCCCAGCATATTTCCCGTAACGCAAATGGCATTAAACACATCATTGACACTGTAAAGAGGATTGTCGCTCTTAATCATCTGAGGTGCTACCATGGCATACAGCTTGCCGCCGACTTTTTTACTTGAGCCAAAGATTTTAATTGCGGCGCCGATTGCCTTAGCGTATTTAAAATCTTCTACGGTAATCTTCGTGATACCTTCTGTGTAAATATCTTCATAGTCAACCTGCTGTCCGTAAGCCAATGAAGTGAGAATGGCAATCTTACGACAAGCATCATAACCCTCTACGTCAGCGGTTGGGTCTTTCTCCGCATAGCCCAGCTCCTGAGCCTCCTTCAATACGGAATCAAAATCCGAACCCTCATTTGCCATTTTCGTCAGAATATAGTTTGTCGTTCCATTTAAAATACCGTTAATCTGCTCAATCTTGTCTGCTGTCAGGCTTTGATTCAATGGACGGATAATCGGAATTCCGCCGCCTACACTTGCCTCAAATAAAAAGTTTACGGTTTTACTCTTAGCAATATGTACCAGCTCTGCCCCATGGGCTGCCACCAGCTCTTTGTTGGAGGTGCAAACACTTTTCCCCGCCAACAATGCTTTCTTCACAAATTCATAAGCCGGTTTGGTTCCGCCCATCGTCTCTACGACAATGGAAACCTCCGGGTCATCCAGAATAATCGAAAAATCATGTACTACTTTGCTCTGAATCGGATCATCCGGAAAATCTCGCAAATCCAGCACATATTTCACTCCTACCTCTTGTCCGGCACGTTTAGCAATAATCTTACTGTTTGTGTTTATTACCTTAACGACACCGGAGCCTACGGTTCCATAACCTAAAACTGCAATCTTAATCATTCTTTTCCTCCACTTTATTTATCGTCTCATTTACCTTTTTCCAATCCTCATCACTGAGAAAATTTTCAAGACTGATAACAATAATCAATTCACCGTTGCTTCTCGCCAAAAAATCCAAATACTCCGTAGTGTCCGACTGCATGAGTGGCGGAACACTGCTGACATTTTCATCTCCCACCTTAATAATGTTGGACACCCCGTCAATCAAACAAGCCAGTTTGCCATGGCTGGTGCGAAAAATAAGATATTTTGTCATATCTGTCACATCAGCCGGAGGCAGAATCAAATGTCTGCGGATATCCACCACCGGAATCAATTCTCCCCGGATGTCAATTACTCCCTGTAAACATTCCGGCAAATCGACTACCGATACCCGTTCCCGGTACTTCTCAATTCCCTGCATACGGCTGATTTCCACGCCATACTTTTTGCCACTCAGAAAAAAAGAAACAATCTCCTTCATCTCAACCTCTTTTCTCAACTATTCAGCCATTTTAAATAAGCGTTCATAAACATATCAATGTCTCCATCCATCACCGCAGATACATTGCCAGTTTCCGCATTGGTACGATGGTCTTTTACCATGGTGTACGGCTGCATGACGTAGGAGCGTATCTGGTTTCCCCAGCCAATCTCTTTCACCTCGCCGCGGATGTCCGATTCCTTCGCCAGATTTTCCTGCTCCCGAAGAATCAACAGCTTTGCCTTCAACATCTGCATTGCCTTGTCCTTGTTCATGTGCTGGGAGCGTTCATTCTGACACTGCACCACAATTCCTGTAGGGAAATGGGTGATTCTTATTGCCGAGGAAGTCTTATTTATGTGCTGTCCTCCGGCTCCGCTGGAACGGTATGTGTCAATACGAATGTCGTCATCATTAATTTCAATGTCGATATCCTGCTGGATATCCGGCATCACATCACAGGATACAAAGGAGGTCTGCCGCTTTCCTGCCGCATTAAAAGGGGAAATGCGAACCAGACGGTGTACGCCATGCTCACTTTTGAGATAACCGTATACATTTTCGCCGGAAATCTCCAGTGTAACTGATTTCAAGCCAGCCTCGTCTCCATCCAGAAAATCCAACACCTTTACGGTAAATCCTCTCTTATCTGCCCATCTCTCATACATGCGGCAGAGCATACTTGCCCAGTCGCAGCTCTCGGTTCCACCGGCTCCTGCATGGAGAGTCAGTATCGCATTTTCGCTGTCGTGTTCTCCCTTCAACATTGTAGTAATGCGAAGATTATCAAATTCTTTACAGAACTCCTCGTACTCCTCCTGGACCTCCGGAATCAGAGATTCATCATCCTCCTCATTTCCCATCTCAATCAGTGTCATAATGTCGTCATAGGCACTGCTGAGCTGGTCTGCCCGGTTTACAATATCT
>CAZFHT010000021.1:0-23646 GCA_964518785.1 uncultured Eubacterium sp. | reverse complement strand
TGCACTTGCATCTGTTATGGGTGCTACCCTTGCTACAAAAACTTCTACCGCAGAACGTGTAAAGGCAGGAACCGATATGAACGCTCTCCGTATCGTTCCATATGCTAACCCATTCAGAACTTATCCGCTGGTTAATGACTACAACGCCTTCAAGAAATTGATTGAAGAGAAAAATGTAGCCTGCTACATTGTCAATACCGGTGATTTCATGGGAACAAAATGCCAACCGGCTGACACCCTTGGAATTTTGGAGGATATCGTTGAAGATAAGATTCAGTTTGAGCAGTGGGGACCTTTCGAGGATGTAGAAATTGCCAACACATGGTCCGGCAAAACTGCTGAATTCAAGGTAGACTTGAATGATCCTGACTACAAAGCAGCTTTGAAGAATGCTATGCAGAACCGTGTTGACGCTGTTGAAGGCTTCAATACAAAGGACGGCGGTTATGATAAACTTCCGGAAGAGGCATTGAACGCTGTTAAGAAACTGGTTGACGCACTGAGCTGATTTGTGCGATAAGCCAAATGAATAAATAATGCAAAAAGAGACACCCAATCGGCTGATATTTTCGCTGATTGGGTGTCTCTTTTTAATTTATGATTTTATGGAATTTTCCCTCTTTTCGATGATTTAAAATGCCTGAAAACTTGACGCAGACAACTTTCTTGTGATAAACTGGGTGAAAATGGATGGAAAGGGGGATTGATTTCATGGACAATAAGATATACCGCCTGACTAAACGTCACAAAAAATGGCTCGTACTGTCTATTATTGCCATGACAGTCTTGTCTTTCTTTTATACAGACAAAACCTTTGCCTCCTATTTTGCCAATGAACATACGGGTGTCCTTTCTTCAAAAATTGAAAACACGAACAGTTCATGGCTTTATCCCGACGTTTCCAATCAGGAAATACTGCGGAACGTATCTGCCGGAAGGATACAAGAATTCGTCAACCGGCGAAGGGGTAATGACCTTTATAAAATTTACCCGACAATATATAACATAATTAAATCACAGATTTCTCCGCCGCTGTGTTCTTCTTCTCACAAACTGGAGAGCCAGCAGGAGCCTGCCACCCTGCTTATTCAGATTATCCGTTACATCCATCGGCAGGACGGCGAAAAAGGCACTTCTTTCCTCTAAAATACGGAGGAAAGGAGGAAACGCAATGGTTACAAAAATCATTATTGGCGTTGTCGTCGTAATTGCATTTTCTGTATTTGCTTACAAGATTGACAATCCAAGCAAAAATAAGCAAGAAACAGAAGATTAATTTTATCCAAAAACATTTATGTAAAACTCACAAAGGAGACTGCTGTGAAAATGGCAGTCTCCTATTTTTCATTTTTCAAAAAGTAACCATCATGCAAATTTAAAATTTATCTTGCGTCTTTGACCACAAATAGTTTATTATAGAAAGTGTGAAAAATAAAGAAATTTTACAACACAGAAGGAAGGAAGTTTTTAAAGATGAAAAAGGCACTAATCATAGGGGCAGGACCAGCAGGGCTGACGGCAGCTTACGAACTTTTAAAACAGACAAAGGATATAGAAGTAACTGTTTTTGAAGAAAGTAATTACATTGGTGGTATTTCTAAAACCGTTCAATATAAAGGAAATCGAATGGATATGGGTGGGCATCGTTTCTTTTCAAAAGACACCCGTGTAAATGAGTGGTGGAAAGCCATGCTGCCAATGCAGGGTGCTCCGTCCATGGATGATATCGCATTGGAACGCAAAATTCCTCTGGAAGAAAAAGGTCCAAATCCAGAAAAAGAAGACAGGGTAATGCTGATACGTCACAGAGTTTCGCGCATTTTGTTTAATTCTAAATTTTACGATTATCCGATTTCATTGAAATTCCAGACCTTCCGGAATATGGGCTTTATAAATACGATTAAGGTTGGTTTTTCCTATTTGGCGAGTGTAATTCACAAACGTCCGGAGGATAACTTGGAGAATTTTTACATTAATCGTTTTGGACGTAAATTATACGAAATGTTTTTTGAATATTATACAGAAAATTTATGGGGAAGACATCCAAAACAAATCGATGCCGCTTGGGGTGCTCAACGTGTAAAAGGTCTGTCTATTATTGCTGTTCTAAAAGATGTCGTAGGTAAAATTTTAAAAAAGAAAAACAGGCAAGTAGAAACTTCTTTGATTGAGGAATTTCAGTATCCCAAACTGGGGCCGGGGCAGCTTTGGGAGGTGACCGCAGAGGAAATAAAAAAACTTGGTGGAACAATTCTCATGGAGGCAAAGGTTATTGGGGTTCATAAAGATAAAGAAGGTAAACTTACCGGATTAAGCTATGAAAAAAATGGTGAAATCATAAAGTCTGAAGCAGATTATGTAATATCATCTATGCCATTAAAAGATCTCATACTAGGGATGAATGATGTTCCAGAAGAAACTGTCCGTATTGCCAAAGGACTTCCTTATCGTGATTATATGACATTAGGTGTACTAGTGAACAAACTGAATCTCGAAAATAAAACAGAACTCAAAACAGTGGGAAACATTGTACCAGATTGTTGGGTATATGTACAAGACCGAAACGTCCGCCTCGGTCGTTTCCAAATATATAATAACTGGTCTCCCTACATGGTTAAAGATCTGGAAAATACCGTATGGATTGGACTTGAGTATTTCGTCAACGAAGGTGATGAATACTGGAGTATGACAGAAGAAGAATTTTCAAAACTGGCAATCAAGGAAATAATTCAGTTGGGACTTATTGAAGATTCCTCTGCCGTTTTGGATACTCATATGGAAAAAGTAAAAAAAGCATACCCTGCTTATTTCGATACATACAATGAAATTGATACTTTAATTAATTTCATTAACACTATTCCCAACTTATATTGCGTGGGAAGAAACGGCCAACACAGATATAATAATATTGATCACTCAATGGTTACTTCTTTTGAGACAGTCAATAATATTCTGACTGGCAGAATCGATAAAACAAATATTTGGAATGTCAATACCGAAAAAGAATATCACGAGGAAAAGAGCACAGAAAAATGATGAAAAAAATAAAACAGTTAGCAACCGGAGATAGTGTAAAGCAGTTTCTAATTTACCTGATTGTAGGTGCGCTTGCAACTGTCGTTGAATGGGTTGTATTTTATGCACTAAATCACTTACAGATAATGCATTATTTACTGTCTGTAACCATCGCTTATGTTATTTCAACGTTCGCTAACTGGCTTTTCGGAAAAGCTCTGCTATTCCACGAAAAACAAAATATATGGAGAGAACTTGGAAAAATTTATGCAACAAGTGTTGTAGGTCTGTTACTAAATTGGCTTATAATGTGGTTTCTTGTTGATTGTCTCGGTATGTTTGGATTTCCGGTTATCTCAGAAATGATTGCCAAAATCATAGCAACCGCAGTTGTATTTTTCTGGAATTTTATCATCAGAAAATTTGTCATATATAAAATCTGATAGCAGCAATTCACAACATCAGTTGGGGGCAAAATACCATTTTGTCCCCACAGATGATTTGTTAATAATAGATTACCCAGTACATGGTTCCCCATATCTCAATTGCGAAACAGAGCAAAATTAACACTTTTGCCCAAACTTTAAGTATACCTTTTTTGGTAAGTCCATAACACATAAGCAGCCATAAATATGGCGTGAAGTCAAGGGAGTAGCGCATACCAAACTGTGCCATCCCATTACCGTAATTCATCAAAAATGGTATGGCAGTTAAAAGTACCGAAAGCCACAAACACCACGTCATTTTTTTCTTAACATCAGCAGTAACTGCCCAATACAGAAGTGGTGAAGTGAAGGTAATCGCCACTCCAGATACGGACGGTACTAAATATGGGGCTTCTGATTGCCACTCCGGAGCCATCATCAAAATGGAATATAAATTGTATCCAATAAATTTAAGCTGTAGTGGTCCGCCAAATTCTTCCTTATATTTAGCAAGTAATGCCGGTTGTTCATTGGCAGATGCCGCTTGAATTGCATCATAGGCCTCGCGGTGGTAATCTTTTAAATAAGTTAATGTATAGCCCTGATCCATAATGGAATGATAACGTGCAAAATTGTAAAGCATATACATGAAACCAAAAATAAATGCGCCAAGGGCAAAAAAGGCAATCATTTTGATTTTCTCATTGCGCAACCCCTCTTTTTTAAACCAAATCCATCCGAGGAAGAAAAACCCTCCCAACAATGCTGTCAAACGACAGGTGACCGCAAGTCCAAAGAATAAACCGGATAAAAACAAATAAAGATAATTAATTTTCATGTTCTTTCCTTGTTTCGTAAGAAAATAAAACGCCAAAAGCAGGAAAAACATTGTTGCAACATGACCAAGAAACCACGAGCTGCCTGTAGCTGCACAAAAAAAGTGAACTGTTCCAAGAGTGAGCATAGCAGCAAGCCAAAAACGGTCTTTTTCTTTTGTTCCAATCTTCATGTTTTTCAATACGCCTACAGCAAGCACCGAATTGCAGGCACCCAAAAACATCGCAAGATAAATGCAGTTGAAACCATCAATCCCCCATATGGCTACAAACGGAAGGCACAAAAGAGAAACACCCGGTGCAAAATGCATATAAGTGTGTCCCATAAAAGAGACAGACTCAAGATGTTCCGGCATTCCATCAACGTAAAGATGACCTTTTAACAGAGCATCCGCCAAATAGGAATAATTGTTATAATAATTAAATTCATGTTTGTTGCAAAGGTAATAAGCAATTAAACAAAACACGAAAAACGCAACGAGCGCCAACGCTCTTTTCTTGTCTATTCTTCGCAGGTAGTTCATTTCATTCTCCTCCAATATCTATAATGCTCTCACATCACCCTGTTTTGAGAAATCAATACCCTCAAACAGAGAACCCTGTTCCATTTTAGCATAAAGTTCAACTGTATACAATTAATTTTATCCAAAAACATCTATGTAAAACTCACAAAGGAGGCTGCTGTGAAAATGGCAGTCTCCTATTTTTCATTACCGTAGTACGCCGCCGTCCATATAGAAAACATGATCACACAAAAATTCAATATCTTCTTTGTTATGACTGGCTAATAAAATTGTTTTTCCTTTTTCACGCAGCGAAGAAAATAAAGCCCGCATTTCCTCCACGCCATGCTCATCCAAACCATTCATTGGCTCATCCAGTATTAACACATCCGGATTTTCCATAATTGCCTGTGCTATACCAAGCCGCTGTCTCATGCCAAGCGAATACTTTCCCACCGGTTTATGACTGTCCGGCTGCAATCCCACCTGTTCCATGGCATTTCGAATCTCCTGCTTTCCGATTTTCCGATTGATTCTTGCCAGCTCCAGAAGATTCCGGTAGCCCGATTGAAAGGGAAGAAATCCCGGTGTCTCAATAATGACGCCAAGATTCGACGGATAATCCACATCTTTTCCTATTCTCTCGCCATTTACCGTCACGCTGCCGGAGGTAGGTTTCACAAGCCCGCATATCATACGGAACAGTACTGTCTTTCCACTTCCATTTCGGCCTACAATTCCAGATATTTTCCCTGTAGGAAATACCGCACTGACATCTTTTACTACCGCTGTTTTCTGATACACCCTGCTAAGGTTTTCCACTTCAATCATTTACATATCCTCCTCAACCATCCAATGCAATAACTTTTTTTCGAACTAAAACATATCCAATTATATACAAAATCAAAATCATACCACCCATGAAAAGAAGAGTGTGTATTAATTTACCGGAATTTGCGATGTAACGCTCAATATCGAGCCACTGCCTTGGCGAAAATTTTTTCACAAAAGCATATTTTGTCATAAATGGAAAGCTGCCGAGAATCACCCAGATAAAACTCCACACCGATAAGATAATTTCTCCGAGATAATTTTTGCACACGCCATCCACACAAAAAATAATCATTCCAAAAATGACACCATTTAGCCATATGAGGACAACCACAAGTAATAACGCCTGCCACGTTTCATATCCTTCCAGTATTCCCGACTGCTCCGAAGAAAGAGAGACAAACCCCATCTCCTGCATTAACTCCGCAGCCTTCGTCCCCCATACATTGCCCCATTTTGACCAGACAAGGCAATCTTTCATCAAAAAGCAAATAATCACCTGCACCTCTGCAACCCATGTCAGCACAACAGAAGAAACAGTAAAAAATTGTGCTGTGTACCAAATCCGGTTTCCACTGTGCAGTAATATATTTTGCTGCAAATGATTTGTTACCGGAAATACACTGGTGGTAAAAATCAGCAGCAACATTCCTAAACCGCAAAATGTATAATCGTGAAACAAAAAAATCAAGGCAGCCGGAAATCCTTTAAGACCATACTCTGCCGCAAACTCCTGCGTATCTCCCAGATAGCATTGAACTAAAACAAACGTCACGACCGTCAATACAATCCACCGGACAGAGCAGACAATACTGCGAAATTCAAACCACCATACTGTGAATAATTTTTTCATTGTCCTTCTATCTCCCTTTCTGTCTTCGAAGTCCTGCATAAAATAAGATTCCTGCCACAGCTGCTGCGATTATTGTATAACCTACAGAATAAAGACACTGCTTTATTTCATCCCCCAAAAACAATCCGTTATTATACATATAAACATTTCCCGGAGCAATCGCACTTGGCAGCCATGTAATTATCCCATTTTTCAAGAAAAACATAAGAAAATACTGTACAATCATTGGGAAAACAGTTACAAACTGGCTATCCTTTATCAAAATGCTGACCAAAAGAGAACATAATCCGCAAAAAGCTGCCATCATGCAAAATTGAATCTGGGTGGTAAGCCAAAAAGCAAATTTGTGTCCGGATTCAAGCAGCAACCCGTCTACAAAAACCTCACTTCCCTCACGCACCCATGATAAATGAAGTCCCCAATGTCCTAATGCCATAAAAATAACACTGCCAAGAAACATACAGGCTGCCGTCCCAAGAACGGTCACAATAATTTGAACCGCTGCATAATTTCCGGTACTCTGTCTCGTTAAAATACTGCTCAAGCGATTGTTCCTGTAGTCTTGAATATAAAGATTTGTCACCGGAAAAGCACAAAAACAAAAGGCGAGAAATCCCCAAAAACTGTCCAGTCTGCTGAGAAATGAATAGGACAGCAGGCTGAATTCCGTTCCGTATTCGAAAAAATATTTATAATTGTCATCACAGCCAATCATTTCCAGCAGCAAAATAATCCCTGTCGCTGCAGCACAAATCCAATACCAAGGCTGCGTCACCACACGCAATATCTGTGAATACAGCACTCTAAAAAATTTACTTATTCCCTTCATACTGCTCGCCCTCTCATGTATCACTGATAAATCTTCCGGTATAGGCATCAAATACCATTGTCTGATACAATTTTGAATGGTCCCAATAGCCCACATACCAGTACGGTGTCACTATATTTCGGATTTCACCGTCTTCGCTGTCCGAAAATCCGGATGCGTAACATAATTTTATATCTTCTATCGTAATCGGAAGAAGACTAAAATCTTCTTCAAACTTGTCCTTTATTTTTTCCATTATTTCTGATAGATTAAGAACCTTTTGCTTGTCTTTATAAACGTCACTAATTTCCTGAAAGCACCCCAGTTCCATCCGTGTTATTCCATTCTCGGTGTAATTGATAGTCAGCGGCCATTCATTTGTTGTCGGTATCTCATCGTCCGTCTGCTGGTCCGCTACATCCTCCGCATACTTTACATCATCAGAAACATCCAAACTGTAACCATTAATGTATTTCCATGGAAAACCATCCACATCCCGGAAAAATTCGTAATAGTAAAACTCTTTTTTAAAGTTATCTTTACTCACGCTGTCCAGTCCCATAGGAGAGACGTCATTTTGCTCTACATAAGCATCATAATTTTCCTTTGATACCGGAACACAAGTATAAGCCTTATTTATCTTCTGACCAATGACGGATTCCAGCATATCCCGGAGTTCATCGCCAACCTTCTGACTGTCACCAAAACTCAAACTCTCATGACTATATTCCGGCGTATATCTCATAATTTGAGAACCAAAGTATTCGTCTTTGTCTCCCAAACCCACATTTTCCATGTTAAATTCCAGCCCTTTTGTAATATCACCCTTTTGAGGTCCCCACCAACATTCAATCCGCTTTTCTTCTTCCCCTTTACTTTTCTTTGATGTAATGTTAAAGTTTGCAGTCCGGGTAGCTTGGTCATACGAGGCATGCAGACTTTTTCTGTTCCATGACACTGACATATACTGTTCCATCTGCTGCAAGATTGTTTCCGGCTCTTGTCTGAAAATTTTTACATTATCTTTCGAAATGGTCTTTATATTATTCTCATCTTCGTAGTCTTTGGTGTAATAAGAGCTTAAACCTCCACTGTAATCGGTGTAAGGCGTGACATCTGCGTCAACCGAAAGATATTCAAGAAGGTTCAACTGGATATGACTCTGCTCCATCTCCTCCTGCGATAATTCAGTGTCATCGTATAATTCACTGCTCGTCTGTGTTTTATTACAACCGCTGCACATAATTATCATTAGTCCCAAAAGTATCACAAGTCTATAAAATTTTTTCTTTACATTCATTTACATTCCTCCCCTAAACTTCCGTTATTTGACTAATTTTCTGTTTTAATAACTTTATTTGTTTCATCGTATCAAAATACAGACCTATCCACAATGTCAATTGCAGAATTGGGAAAAAAATTGCAGAATTGGAAATTTCTTGATGATTTGTAATGACAATATGTTGACAAAAAAGACAAAGTGACCGGAAATCAGCAAAGAGGCGACATTTAAAATGTCGCCCCTTTGTTTTTCTGAAACAACTCCTGTGCCTGCTTGTACCATTTTTTAGACACCGGAATAATCGTCCCATCCAGCATTATTATCTCGTATCTTTTTATTTCTTTTACGTATTCTATGTTTACCAGAAAGCTCTGATGTACCCGTACCAGACTGCCTGATGTAAAATCTTTTTCCACTTCATCAATTTTACGATACAATCCCCATTTCATCGGAGTGCCTTTTCTCAAAAGGTGAAAGGTGAGTTTATGCAAATCATTTTCAATGTAGGAAATTTCATTAAGCCAGACTTTTGCCGTACCCACATCTACAAAATCATATATGACCTGTTCACTTCTCCCTATGTTATCATTTGCCGCAAAAGAAGAATCACCGGAACAAAAGCAGTCAATCTTACACTCAACCTGAAGTTCTTCTAATCGCTCATAGATAACATTTTTTATCTTTTCAGTAAGCGGTTTTTCGTCATCACACACAGTAATATACAGCATTTTCTTTCCCCCAGTATTAAATAATTATGTCGTCTTGCTGTCTGATGTCATTATACCACTTTTTACTCTTTATGGCAAAAAAATAAACCAAGAGGAACTAACAGCAATTCACTGTGTCTCCTCTTGGTTTATCTTTTAGCCTTCTTGGGATTTTTTCAGAACCTTCAACTTGGTGCGCTGCCACCATCCCAGTTTTTCCTGAGGGCTTTCCAAAGCACCTCGTCCTTTGACATCCATAATATAGATACCGCTGAGAACAACTTTCAGCTCCTTCTTAACCGGGAGCAATGGGAAGATTTTTTCATCGCACATCAGTGACATAATTTTAGGTCCGATTTTTGCCTTTACGATTGGTACTTTCGAACCACGAAGATATTTTGGTGTGTTTTCCAAAACGATTTTGGGAAGTCCCGCGTCTTTTAATTTCATACGCTTTTTATCAATAACCAAAATTGTAGCTATCTGAGAGGCTGCCTGCATTTGAGCCTGAGACTCTTCTTGTTTCTTCTGCATTTTGTTTCCAACAAAATACAAGACAACCATCAGAATCAAAAATACCAAAACGACGATACCAAGAACGATTAAAAATGTTCTCATATGAACCTCCATTCCAAGGTGCATTATATCATAACTCCAAAGAAAAAGAAACAGTTTTTTACTGCTCTTTTCCTTTTTCATACATATCAGCCACTACATCCCGGACATAAGCGCCCAAATGTTTTCTTGTTTCTTTATCCAATTCCTCCGGATAAATCGGTTTTCCGTATTCAATACGAATTTTGCCTTTGTGAATCCAAGGCAGACGATTCTCAAAAATTTCTTCCGTACCATGAAAACAAACTGGAACAATCGGACATTTTCCTTTTGTGGCAATCTTCATACTGCCTTCTTTAAACTCCAGCAAGGTATCAGTGGCATTACGAGTTCCCTCCGGGGCAATGTAGACAGAATAGCCTTCCTTCACAAGAGAAATGGCTTTCAAAATCACATTGAGGTTTTGCTTGACGTCACCTCTGTCCATAAAAAGACAGTTTAAAAAGTACATCCACTGACCAACGCAGGGCATTTTCTTAATCTCGATTTTGGAGATAAAAGCCGTCTGGTTCGGGACGGTGGCATACGCCAGTATAATGTCATAAAACCCCCGGTGATTTGCCGCATACATAATGGGCGTATCCTTCGGAATATTTTCCACGCCGATAATGGTTTTCCGGCAGCCGGAAATAAACATAACGATATTAAAAACCCCTTTTACAATAACTTGTGCCACTTTGGCAGCCGCCATGGGATTGATTTTTCGGATGATAAATTCAATCAAATATGCCGGAATACTTATTATTGCAAGGATAACGTACAAGATTAAAATAATAATTGTTCGCATGGTGTCCTCCTCTATTCGTGTTTTCCTATATCATGATTGGCATTCGTCACTCGCCACGAACAAGCTAGGCTTGCTCCGGCTCATTTGCACTCATCATGTCACACATACGAAAATTATAACCTTAATAAAGTGAAAAATCAACGCATTTCAAAAAGTCTTGTGTCGAATTTTTTCAAAGCCTTCAGCAAAATCATTCCAAGAATATAGCAGGAAATCACTTCACCAGCACCTACGGTCAGCATAAAAAATGGTATGGAACCCTCCATGCCGTAAGCATAGCGCAGCACGATAGGAACAATAATCGTGTTGGAGATGATTGGCGGAAGGGGAACAAGCCACTGATATTTGCGAAGGGCATATGAGCCAAGAGCACCAAGCAGTGTTGCCAGTGAGCCAAAAATGACATCAAAAATATTTGCGCCGGTGAAAATATTGCTGAGAAGACAGCCTATTGTCAGACCGGGAATTGCCGATGGGGTAAAAAACGGCAGGATTGTCAGTGCCTCCGATATACGCACCTGAATATTCCCATTTGCAAGGTTAAAAGCATTGATAAAAAGTGTCAGAACGACATAAAGAGCAGCAATCATTGCTGCGTGACAGATAAATAAAACTTTCTTATTCATTTTTCATTCTCCTTAGTTTTGTTTTATGAGTGGATGGTTTCGAACACTCAGCTTGAAAATCCGGCGGGAGCCACGCCCCGGCAGACTTCCTAATTATTGATTTTTCTGTGCTTCGTATGCTTCCCGAACAGCGTGAGCTAACTGGTCGCCGCAGGACGTATTTTTAAAGCCGCACTTGATTCCACCGAGTTTTTTCTCGATTTCTTCTACTGTCATGCCTTCTACCAAAGCATGCATCGCTTTCAGATTTCCATTGCATCCTCCGGTGAAATTCACATTCGTAATAACGTCGCCATTGATTTCCAAATCAATCTGGCTGGAACACGTTCCTTTTGTCATGTATGTGTACTGCATCTGAATCCTCCTCTCTATCTGGATAACTATTCTACCGAAAAAACGCTTGTTTGTCAAAAGTTTTCTGTGTATAATCAAAAATAGGTGATGAGAAGTGAAGGAAAACATTAAAATTCCAGAGAATGTAGAAAAAATTCTGCGTATATTAGAGGAGCATGGCTATGAAGGGTATGCGGTAGGCGGCTGTGTCCGGGATTCCCTGCTGGGGAGAGAACCCATGGATTGGGATATTACCACATCGGCAACGCCAAATCAGGTGAAGGCTCTTTTTCATCGTACCATTGACACCGGAATCCAGCATGGAACGGTAACGGTCATGATTGGCAGAGAAGGATATGAAGTGACCACCTATCGGATGGATGGGGAATACGAAGACCACCGTCATCCGAAGGAGGTGCAGTTTACACCGAATCTCATAGAGGATTTAAAACGGCGGGACTTTACCATCAACGCCATGGCATACAATCCCCGAACCGGCATTGTTGATGCCTTTGACGGTGTCGGAGATTTGGAACGCAGGCGGATTCGCTGTGTGGGTGAGGCAGCCGAACGGTTTGATGAGGACGCCCTCCGTATGCTGCGCGGCATCCGATTTGCCGGGCAGTTACAATTTGACATTGAAGAAAAGACATTGGCGGCAATTCGTGAAAAAGCAGATACGCTGGTAAATGTCAGTGCCGAGCGAATACGGACGGAGCTGACCAAACTTCTTGTATCTGATGGAGCTGACCGTCTGCTGCTGGCGGTGGAGACCGGACTGACGCCGTACTTTCTTCCTGAGCTGGATGAAATGCTTGCCACAGCCCAGAACAATCCCCATCACTGCTATGATGTAGGGAATCACGCCATTGAGGCGATTCGACAGATTAATAAACTGTGGAGGGAGTACCCGGAAACGAACGAAAAATCCCATGTAGCACTGGTCTACGCTGCTCTGCTCCATGATGTGGCGAAACCGGATTGCAAGACAACGGACGAAGAGGGAATTGACCATTTTCACAATCATAATGAACTGGGGGCTGAAAAAGCGAGAAGTGTTTTACGCCGATTGAAGTTTGATAACGACACCATTTCCATGGTGACCAGAATCATCCGATACCATGACAGACGCCATGAAAATTGCCTGATTGACGGCGTATACTCAACAAAAGGAAAACGTGCGATGCGCCGATTGATAAACCAAATCGGAACAGACGCCATGCCTCTTTTGTTCCTTTTGCAGAGGGCAGATTTGTTGTCCCAAAGTGATTATACAAGGCAGGAAAAATTAGAAAAATTATCTGCCGGGGAACGCTGCTATCACGAGATTATGGAATCCGGTGACGCAGTTTCCCTGAAAGACCTTGCCATCAGCGGCAAAGAGATAATTGAATTAGGTGTGAAA
Organism: uncultured Eubacterium sp.; assembly: GCA_964518785.1. GTDB lineage: Bacteria > Bacillota > Clostridia > Lachnospirales > Lachnospiraceae > Eubacterium_F. The sequence continues at coordinate 10,620 of CAZFHT010000021.1, read as the reverse complement.
CCGGGACCAGAAGTCGGAATTGTGCTGAGAGAACTTCTGGAGCTGGTTATGGAAAACCCTGAGAAAAACCGGGCTGAACTATTGATTCAAGCTGTCCAGCAGCGGTGCAATACTCCGCTTTAGGACACCATTGATGTGAGCAATCAATGTGCCGTAGTTGACAATCGGTGTCTGCTGTTCCTTCGCCTGCTGGATACGGTACGCCATTTCTCTGGGAGTGAGGGTACAGCCGCCGCAGTGAACCACCAGCTTGTATTTCCCTAAATCTTTAGGGAAACCACCGCCCGAACTTGTCTCAAAGTTCAACTCCTTTCCGGTATATTCACGAATCCACCGGGGGAGTTTTACGGTGCCGATATCGTCACATTGTCTGTGGTGGGTACAACCCTCTGCCATCAGTATGGTGTCCCCCTCCTCCAAGGTTTCCAACGCAGAAATTCCCTGAATCTGTGTATCTAAATCTCCTTTATAGCGGGAGAAAAGAATCGAAAACGAAGTCAGCGGAATGTCCTCCGGCACAATTTTTGAAACCGAGGCAAATGCCTGCGAATCGGTAATGACAAGTCTCGGTGTCTGTCCCAGACGGGCAAGAGTGTCCGAAAGCTCCGTATCCCGGCAGACAACCGAGATGGCACCGGATTCCAGAACATCCCGGATAACCTGCTGCTGAGGGAGAATCAGCCTTCCTTTTGGTGCTGCGGAATCAATCGGGACTACCAGTACGACAAAATCTCCGGGAGACAGCAAATCTCCCACCAGTCTTCCCTTCGGTTCCTTCGAAGGTATTTTGTCTGCCATAAGTTCTTTTAACTCATGAATGTGATAGCCTGATTTGGCACTGACACAAATATCTCCAAGCGAAGAAATTTCTTTCTCCCTTTCCGCCCATTCATCTTGTTTATTCAACACACGAATGGCAGGAATTTTTTTCTCTTCTGTTAATTCAAGAATGGATTTTTCAAAATCGGAATCGCTGTCTGCTGTGGCTCCATCCATTACAAGAAGAGCAAGGTCTGTTTTGTTCAGCACATCATACGCCTTCTGGATACGCTCCTGTCCCAATGTTCCATCATCATCCAGACCGGGTGTGTCAACTAACATGACCGGACCTAACGGAAGAATCTCCATTGCTTTAAATACGGGGTCCGTAGTCGTACCCTTTATCTCTGAAACAATGGACAAATCCTGTCCGGTAATGGCATTGATTAAACTTGATTTTCCGGCATTACGCCGCCCAAAAAGAGCGATATGTATGCGTTCGCCTTTCGGTGTATTATTTAATGACATCTGTTGCAAACCTCCTTCCACAGAAATCTGTCTTTTGTTACTTACTGTAAAATCGTAATACCGCCAATAATCGGCAATGTCTTCGGCTCACCGGAGCAGGCATTGAGAATACCAATCACAAGATAGACTATGCTAATTGCCGACACAATCAGATTAACCAAAATTGATGCAAAATTTGTCAGTAATCCCAGCGTACCAATCCCTATCACAAAGACAACAACTCTGCCTACAAGATTCAGCAGCACTTCACTGATAAAAAGCACAAGTCCCTGATTTGCGTGAAATCTTGCATATTGAGAATCCTTCGCCGCTAACAATGGAACAAGAAATAAAATTCCGATATAAGCAAGGATACCGTATACTTTATTGTTCCTAACGTCTTCGGTGTTAAATATGATATGTTCCTCCATGGTTGCTGTATCTCCTTCCTTATCCCACAAATTCTGGGACGTTTCTATTTTGTTAATAAACACTTTATAACATAACTTAGATTTTTGCAAGGGAAATTACTTGTATCAAAAACACTTTTGTGATATGATGGGAGAAAGACAGTTGGAAATATGAGTAAAGGAGAGGCATATGGAGAAATTGATATCAGATGACGATCTTTTTGATTTGCTTGCAGAACTGGAAGAAGAGGAACCTGTTGAGGAAGAATTGGATGAAGAGATGGAGGCATCAAATCGTCGTTATCAGGAAATAATTAAAAAACACAGGATGGATTGAGGACTTATCGGAGAGATATGTCCTCAATTCTGCTTTTTGTTCAGAAAAACATCCTTCTAATCTAATTTATTTATAATTCTGCGGTTCATTCGCAGCATGAATATAGTGGCGACAATGCAGGACAGCACTTCTGCAATAATAAACGTCGTCCAAATTGTCCATGTCAGCGAACCAGAGCCTTTCGCCAAAAAGGAAAAACCCCACGCTACCGGGAGAACGAGAACAAACTGTCTCAGCACAGAGATAACCAGTGATTCCAGTCCGCCGTCCAAAGCCTGAAAAATACCCTGATAAGCAATGTTTATTCCGGCAAAAAGAAAACTTATGGAAATAATTCGCATTGCACTGACGCACAGCGTCTGAGTTTCACCCGATAAACCGAATAATGCAGAAAATGGAACGGCAAAAATTTCAATAGCAAGCAAACCGATTAACATAATAACGGAGGTGTAGAGGAGTCCAAATTTTATCCCCTCTTTCACCCGCTGCTTATTTCTCATTCCATGATTAAAGGAAACAATCGGCGTGATGGCGTCCCTCAGACCAAAGGCAGCAAAAAGAATGAACTGCTGTATTTTATAATACAGACCATAAGCAGTAACCGCGGATTCGCTGACACCGCCAAGAATAATATTCATCCCATAGGTCATAACGGACGTAAGAGCCTGTGCGATAATCGCCGGAAATCCAATAGAATAAATCGCTTTTATAATGTCTGCACGAGGTTTCATGTAGGCAGGTCCGTTCTTGATTTCCCGGTTTACCTTCAAATGAAAAATCAGTCCCAATAAAGCGGAGGCAATCTGACCGATTACGGTGGCGTAGGCAGCACCGCTTACCCCCATTGCCGGAAGTCCAAATAAGCCATAAATCAAAATCGGATCAAGAATAATATTGACAACTGCCCCGGAAATTTGTGCGATTGTGGAAAAAACCGTATGTCCCGTAGCCTGCAATAATTTTTCAAAAATTGAGAAAAATACAATTCCCATGGAGATGGTACAGCAAATTCTCAAATAAGACACCACCATTGCCTTGATTTCCGGATTGCCGGTCTGGGACGAGGCGTAAGCGTCTACGCCAAAAATTCCAAACAAAAGAAATACAATATAGATAACAATTCCGAGGAAAATTGCATTTCCCGCTACATAGCATGCCTTTTTCCGGTCTCCCTGACCGATACTTTTGGACAAAAGTGCATTGGTTCCGACACCGGTACCGATTCCGACAGCCACCATAAGCATCTGAACCGGGAACGCCAGCGTGAGAGCATTTAGTCCCATTTCTCCGTTCACCGCCATGTTGGATACAAAACCACTGTCAACAATATTATATACCGCTTGCAGCATCATTGATAAAATAATGGGGATTCCCATGGACAACATTAGTTTACTGACCTTCATCGTGCCAAGACGATTTGTCGTCACTGTTTCCTGTTGATTATTCATATATACCTCCTAAATAAAACAAAAGGTGTAGGTCCACGTATCTGGACTTACACCTTTTTGGTTACTCGACATTTGGAATTGTATCACAAAATTTTTTTATAAGTCAAATGTTTTTTTGATTGAAACAATTTGAAAATCCTCTTGTTAATATCGATAAAATAAATTATACTATGGTTGAATAAAAGAGATTGGAGGTACATCTTATGGAATCTACATTGCAAATTTTGTATACCCCTGAAGAACAGGCAAGACAAGAAATTCGTAATTTCGTTAATGAAGGTTTTAAGGATGTTCAAGAAAATTCCCTATATAACTTTGATGATGTATTTGATGAATTAGAAAGCAGGTACAAAATTGAAAGCATATAACATTGTTTTAACCAGAAAGGCGAAAGATGACATTAAAGATATCGGTGATTATATCGCTTACACTTTGTTGGAACCAGAAACAGCATATCAGTTTGTTAAAGGCTTACGAAGTGCCATTTACACCTTAAAGGAATTACCAAATCGATTTGCTTTGGCAGATGACAGTGTTCTTGCCAGTCAGGGAATTCACTGTATGCCTTATAAAAATTATTATATTTTTTACATCATAGAGGAAACTATGGATACGGTGATTATCTTGCGAATTGGATATAATCGAAGAAATTGGCGTAAAATACTTTTGTAATTTTCAAATCACCCTCAGAATATTTACTGAAATACTGTCGTTCAAGCCAAAATTTTGTCGTCTGGGCCATTTCCCGTTCAAAGCAAAAAAATATGCTATAATGAGGGTTGAGCAGTCAGAGACATAAAAAATATACTAAGCAAAGTCTCGTATACCCCACCGACTGCTCTTTTTAAAAATCCGAATTGATAAGAGGGGAACCCATGACAACTTTTGTGGTATCGTTTTCTTCATCATAAGAAATCGCCACATTCATATTGATTCTTTTCCCATTTATCCGTCTGCTCTCGGAAATTCCGCTTGTATAACCATAGGCGACATAATAATCACTCCAAATTTTCTCACTGCCGGACATTACTGTCCCACCGCCCAGTGACGCAAAAAGTCCGGCTGCCAGTTTCTCTTTTTCATCATCCGAAAGTTTTCCGTCCACCTCACCGGCAACACACGTATTTCCCTGTGCCGCATTCCGCATATCCTCATTTTGTGCTGCCGTCTCAAAGGACTCCACCGTCACCTGATTCCGGGCGAATGCCTGCGTAAATCCTGTTCGGGACACCCACACCCTTGTTACTAAAATCTGTATTAAGGCAATCAGCCAAAGAGCCGCCGCTAAATAGACAATTGCTCTGAATTTTCTCAACATTTCTCTCACTCTCCTCAAATTTAACTAAAAAAACCTATATATAACAACCTTGTCAAAAGATTCATGTTATATATAGGTTTTCCACAGAGAACAAGTTTATGCAGAATTTTTAAATTCTTTTACCAGTGCTAGTATTTTGAAAAAATCACGCTTGAATTTTGTCCGCCGAAACCAAAGGAATTACTCATGGCAACACGAACTTCTTTTTCAATCGATTTTCCCGGTACATAATTTAAATCCACGCATTTTTCGTCCAGATTTTCCAGATTCAGTGTCGGCGGTATCGTTCCGGTTCGTATGCACTGAATACAGGTAATCGCCTCGGTAATGCCGCCCGCTGCCATCATATGTCCGGTAGCACCCTTCGTGGATGTCACCGCCATCTCCTTTGCGTGGCTGCCAAAAAGCTCTGCAACAGCAGAAGTCTCAATCGGGTCTCCCACCGGAGTGGACGTCCCATGCGTATTAATATAATCTACATCCTCCGGATTGAAGCCTGCATTTTCAATCGCTTTCTTCATGCAGAACACTGCACCGATTCCCTCCGGGTGAGGACTGGTTACATGATAACCGTCAGTGCAGTTGGCAAATCCGGACAGCTCTGCCAAAACGACAGCACCTCGTTTTTTTGCATTTTCTTCTGTCTCAATAACCAAAGCACCACCGCCTTCACCGATGACAAATCCGTCCCGGTCTTTGTCAAAAGGACGGCTGGCACCCTGCGGATTCTCATTATTTGTGGACAATGCGTGTGCTGAGGATAAGCCCAAAATAAACAGCGGTGACAAAGCGGATTCCATACCCATAGCCAGCACCGCATCTGCCTGACCTGACATAAGCAGCATACAAGCAGTACTGACAGCGTCACCACCGGATGAGCAGGCAGTACTTACGGTAAGGCTCGGACCTCGGTATCCTTTGGCAATGGCAACCTGTGCTGCTGCCTCATTTCCGATAATTTTCGGCACAAAACGAGGACTTACTTTTTTGTGTTCACCTTTGCTGATACCATCCTGCGTCTCTGCAATCGGTGAAATGCCACCCAATGCAGTTCCCACAACAATGCCCATACGTTCCGGTTCTGCTGCCGGCTCTCCCGCCTGCCGGAGTGCCTCCATGGCAGCGGCATAACCGTACTGCATATAAACATCCATTTCCCTTGTCAATTTTTTCGGCATAAATTTTTCCGCCTCAAAATCCTTCACCTCTGCTGCAATTTTTACCGGCAGCTCCGAAGTATCAAACCGGGTAATCGGACCAACACCACATTTCCCCTGCACTAAATTGTTCCAGTACTCGTCTACACTGTTTCCAATCGGGGTAATGGCACCCATTCCCGTTATGACAAGTCGATTATTCGTTGACATCTTCATTTTCATCATTATCGCGGATTTCCTTTCTTCGAATCTTGCCGCTTATGGTCTTCGGCAATTCTTTTGTGAAATCCAAAATCTTTGGCCACTTGTATGAGGCAATATTTTTCTTCAAAGCTTTCATAATCTCACTCTTTAATTTATCGGACGCTTCTACCGTATCCGTTAGTACGATACTCGCTTTAATCGCCTGCCCGCGAATCGGATCCGGCACTGGCGTAACCGCACACTCCAGTACATAAGGAAGTTTCATAATCTCATTTTCAATTTCAAAAGGCCCGATACGGTATCCGCTGGACTTGATTACATCGTCCACACGTCCTACATACCACAAGTAGCCGTCTTCATCATAGTATGCCGTATCTCCCGTATGATAATAGCCATCATGCCATGCGTTTTCTGTCTTTTCCGCATCACCATAGTATTCTACAAAAAGTCCGTTTGGTGTGTTATTTTCTGTGCAGATAACGATTTCTCCCTCTTCCTCTGTATCTGCCAGTGTTCCATCCGGCAGCATAACCTTTACATCATACTGAGGCGTCGGTTTTCCCATAGAACCCGGTCTCGGCGTCGCACCTACAAGGTTTCCAATCAGCAGCGTTGTCTCCGTCTGACCAAATCCCTCCATCAGCGTCAATCCGGTCTTTGCCTTGAATTTTTCGTAAATTTCCGGATTTAATGCCTCTCCTGCTGTTGTCACCGTCTGGAGAGAGGACAAATCATACTGGTCGAGTTTCATATGCACCATAACACGATAAACGGTAGGCGGCGCACAGAACGTAGTAATTTTGTATTTTTCTATCATTGTAAGAATTTCTTTGGCATCAAAATTATCAAAATCGTAAGTGAAAATCGCTGCCTCGCAAAGCCACTGTCCATAAATCTTGCCCCACAGTGCTTTTCCCCATCCGGTATCGGAAATGGCAAAGTGAATTCCATCCGGGTCTACCCGGTGCCAATACTTCGCTGTCACATAGTGTCCCAGAGGATATTTGAAGTTATGCGTGGTAATCTTCGGATACGATGTTGTCCCCGAAGTGAAGAACATAATGGATGGCTCGTTCGCACGAATCTCCTGTGTTCCTGTCGGTCTTTTAAAATGACTGGAAAAATATTTTACTTCCTTATTAAAGCTGTGCCATCCTTTGCGGCTCGCACCAACCATGATTTTTACTTTCAAATCCTTGTAGCTGCGGCATGCCTTATCAATTTCTCTTGACACATCACCGTCAGCAGTACAGAGAACCGCATCCACATTCCCCGTTTTAAAACGGTATTCAAAATCTGATTTCAAAAGCAGATTCGTAGCTGGGATTGCCACCGCACCGATTTTATGCAGAGCCAAAATAGTGAACCAAAACTGATAATGACGTTTCAAGACAAGCATTACCCGGTCACCTTTTTTAATCCCAAGATATTGCAGATAGTTCGCAACCTTGGATGAATAGCGGGACATATCATAGAAAGAAAAGGCACGTTCCTTTCCATCTTTTGATATGTGGAGCATTGCTAATTTGTTCGGGCTTTTTGCCGCTAATTTATCTACTACATCATAAGCAAAGTTGAAAGTGTCATCATTCGTAAATTCAATTTTCTGTAAAACTCCGTTCTCGTCTTCTTCTACATGAATAAATGGAGCTGCTACTGAGTCCTTTGAGAGAGCCATTTTTTCTTCATCCTTTCCAACATTTTTTTTGCAAATTTTTATCTAATTTTCACGAACGTAGTTTTGAAAACCGCGTGTTCAAGTTTAGATTACATCATGCAAATACTTTTGTCAACTGTTTTTATTGAATTTCAGCTTTTCTTATGCTAAAATGGGAATGTTACTTGAGCATTTGTGTGCAATCGCAAGTGTTATTGATATCATTGAATGGAGGATACTGTTATAATGTTCAAAATTTTAGAAAAAAAGTCCTTGAACCCTACTGTTACAAAAATGACAGTGGACGCTCCTCTGATTGCAAAAAAAGCAGAGCCGGGACAATTTATCATTTTTCATGCAAAAGAAGACAGTGAAAGAGTGCCTTTGACTATCTCTGATTTTGACCGCGAGGCAGGAACCGTTACTATCATTTACCAGATTGTCGGCGGTGCCACCATGGAACTGGATTCTTTAAATGAAGGGGATTCGATTCATGACTTTGTTGGTCCTCTTGGCGTACCAACTCACACAGAGGGATTGAAAAAAGTTGCTGTTGTCGGCGGCGGTGTCGGCTGTGCCATTGCCTATCCGGTTGCCAAAAAACTTCACGAACAGGGTACGGAAGTACATGCAATTGTAGGTTTCCGCAATCAGGATTTGGTAATTCTTGAAGACGAGTTCAAAGCAGCAAGCGACAAATTTGTCATGATGACAGATGATGGAAGTTATGGCGAAAAAGGTCTTGTTACTGACGCCTTGGAAAAACTTATCGGTGAAGGAAATGAGTATGATGAAGTAATCGCTATCGGACCATTGATTATGATGAAATTTGTATGTCTTACTACGAAGAAATATGATATTAAAACAATGGTCAGCATGAATCCGATTATGATTGACGGTACGGGTATGTGCGGCGGATGTCGTCTGACAGTCGGCGGCGAGACAAAGTTCGCTTGTGTCGACGGTCCGGATTTTGACGGACACCTTGTTGACTTTGACGAGGCAATGCATCGTGGTACGATGTACAAAGAATTTGAGGCTCATGCCAGAGAACAGGCATGTAATTTACTTCAGAAAGGGGCAAAATAATCATGGCAGAAAAAAATATGGATATGAATAAATGTCCGATGCCTGTTCAGGACCCGGATGTAAGAAATAAAAATTTCGATGAGGTTGCTCTGGGCTACACCTACGATATGGCAGTAAATGAGGCACGCCGCTGTCTGAATTGCAAGAATAAACCATGCGTCAGTGCGTGTCCGGTGCAGATTAACATTCCTGCCTTTATCGAAAGAGTGGCAAATGAGGATATTGAGGGTGCTTTTGAAATTCTTTCCCAGTCCACCTCCCTCCCTGCTGTATGCGGACGTGTATGTCCTCAGGAAAATCAGTGCGAGGGCAAATGTGTACGTGGTATCAAAGGGGAACCGGTTGGTATCGGACGTCTGGAGCGTTTCGTAGCAGACTATCACAGAGAGCATTCCACCGAAGCTCCGGTAAAACCGGAATCGAACGGACACAAGGTTGCTGTAATCGGTGCCGGACCAAGTGGTTTAACCGTTGCCGGAGATTTGGCTAAACTTGGATACGAAGTGACGATTTATGAGGCACTTCACCTTGCCGGAGGCGTGTTGGTTTACGGTATTCCTGAATTCCGTCTCCCTAAGGCAATCGTTCAGAAGGAGATTGACAATCTGAAAGCAATCGGCGTTGATGTACAGACAAATATGGTCATTGGTAAAGTTCTCACCATTGATGAAATCTTTGAGATGGGCAACGAGGCTATCTTTGTAGGCTCCGGTGCCGGACTTCCAAGATTCATGAATATTCCGGGCGAAAGTCTGAAAGGTGTTTACTCTGCAAATGAGTTCCTGACACGTATTAATTTGATGAAAGCCTATGTTGACGGAAGTAAAACTCCAATCCAGCATGCGAAAAAAGTCGCTGTCGTAGGCGGCGGTAACGTGGCAATGGATGCTGCCCGCAGTGCAAAGCGTCTCGGTGCTGAAGAGGTTTATATTGTATACCGTCGCGGCATGGAAGAACTGCCGGCTCGTAAGGAAGAAGTAGAACATGCCGAGGAAGAGGGTATCATCTTCAAAACATTGAACAACCCTGTCGAAATTCTCGGAAATGATGAGGGCATGGTAAATGGTATGACTTGTATCCAAATGGAGCTTGGCGAGCCAGACGAAAGCGGACGCCGTCGTCCGGTAGAAAAAGCCGGCAGCGAATTTACTTTGGATGTGGATTGCGTCATCATGGCAATCGGAACTAGTCCAAATCCACTGATTCGTTCTACCACACCCGGTCTTGAGGCAAACAACCGCGGCTGCCTGATTACAAAGGATGAGTCCGGTTTGACTACCCGCGAAAATGTTTATGCCGGCGGCGATGCTGTAACCGGTGCTGCAACTGTTATTCTGGCAATGGGAGCCGGAAAAGCTGCGGCTAAGGCGATTGATGAGGCATTAAGGGGTTAAAAACAGGTAGATGTTATAGACACTATGGAACACTCCCAACAAAGGGGCGTATGGTTCAATCGACGAGAAACGGAAACGCTGCGCGTTAAAGTTTCTCTCTGATTGAACCATACGCCCCCTTATCTTTTTCCTCATATTTCACAAATTCATGTAAACTACCTTGCTTAAAATTGCAATAATAAATTTTTTGAGATAACTATAATGTCGATTCAGAATCAAAAAAAGGCAAGTTCCACTTGAAACCTTTCTCGAATCATGTTATTATTGTTGATAGAAAAAGTGCTACCGATAGACGGTTGCCCTATTAACTAAGCAATGTAAAAGAATCGCTCAATAATCT
>CAZFHT010000020.1:0-24085 GCA_964518785.1 uncultured Eubacterium sp. | reverse complement strand
AATCAATTTTGCCTCTGGATTTTTATTCGGGTCGTCCGTATAAAGACCGTCAATGTCACTGAGCAGCACAACCAAATCTGCTTTCACTATCGCTGACACAATTGCCGACAAAAAATCATTGTCGCCAAAGTCAATCTCGTCCGTAGCTACGGTATCATTTTCATTGACAATCGGAATCACGCCCATGTCCAGCAGCTCACGAAACGTATTCTGCGCATTGTGGCGGCTGGTATCGTTGGCAATCGTAATCTTCGTCATCAAAATCTGAGCCACCTTCTGGCTGTATTCCGAGAACAGCTTTTGATACACCATCATCAGGCGGCTCTGTCCCACAGCGGCACACGCCTGCTTTACTGACCGTTCAGTAGGACGCTCCACCAACCCAAGGGCTGCCCGTCCCACTCCGATGGCACCGGAGGAAACCAGTACAATCTCTTTGCCCTGATTGTGTAAATCGGACAAAATCCGCACGAATTTTTCCATCTTAACAAGGTCCAGCCGCCCGGTCTCCGGATGTGTCAGTGTCGATGTTCCAATTTTAAATACAATTCTTTTCTTCTCTTTCAATGATTCACGCATGATGTCCTCCCTGTATCTTCATTGCCACCCTTATTCCGTCCATGGCGGCTGACATGATTCCTCCGGCATATCCGGCACCTTCGCCACATGGATACAGCCCCTTCACCGACACACTTACAAAGTTTTCATCTCTCTCAATCCGCACCGGAGAGGATGTTCTCGTCTCAATTCCAAGGAGCAGAGTATCACCGTCAGAAAAGCCGGACAGCCGCTGTTCAAATTGTTCCATTCCTTCCATCATACCATTTATGATGAATTTTGGCAATGCCCTCCGCAGGTTCGCAAAGGACCATTCACCCTTCACGCAGGGACTTACCTTCCCCAATTTCTCCGTAATTTGGTTCTTTTGAAAATCTTCATACCGCTGCACCGGAATTTTCCCATGACACAGCTCATAAGCATTTTTCTCCCATTGCCGCTGAAATTCAACGCCAGCCATCACATCCTCACTGCCAAAATCCTTTGGCTCCACCGCCACCACGATTGCACTGTTGGCATTGCCGGAATCCCGGTCTGCGTCACTCATTCCATTTACCACTAACCTTCCCTTCTCCGAGGAGGAATTCACCACATAACCGCCCGGACACATGCAAAAGGAATAAACGCCTCTGCCATCCTTTGTACGTCCGGTACATTTGTAAGGAGCCGCCGGTAACGACTCGTCCCGGATTCCATATTGCATAAAATCAATGTCTTTTTGCAAATGCTGTACCCGTACACCCACCGCAAAAGGTTTTTGCGTCATCGCCACCGAAGATTCCTTCAGCATGGCGAACGTATCTCTGGCACTGTGTCCGATGGCAAGCACAAGTTTGTCACAAGGAAGAAACAAGCTCTCTTTTTCACCGCCGGGCAGTGTGCTTTCCGTCTCGATTCCCTGCACCGTATTCCGTTTTAGAGAAAGTGCTGTCATTTTTCTGTGAAAATAAAAACGGCAGCCATGACGAATCATTTCTTCCCGCATATTGACAAGAACGGTGCGAAGTACATCCGTTCCTATATGGGGTTTCGAGTCATAGAGAATATCTTCTCTGGCACCAAACTTCACAAAACTTTCTAAAATAAAGCGTTTACGCCCTGTCTTGTCCTTCACTCCGGTATTTAATTTTCCATCCGAAAACGTCCCGGCACCGCCCTCGCCAAAAGACACATTGGATTCCTCGTCCAGCACTCCCTCCTGCCAGAACTTCCTGACATCTGCCATTCTCTCCTCCACCGGAGCACCTCTCTCGACCAGCACCGGACGATAGCCGCACAAACTCAAATAATAAGCACAAAAAAGTCCCGCCGGACCTGTCCCCACAACGACAATCGTTTCCTTTTCCTCCGCCCGCTGTTCAGCAGCCTCCGCCAGACATTGCCTAACCATATCAGGGCGCTCCGACACTTTAGAAAGATTGGAATTTTTTCTGTTCTTTTGCAAAATCTTATCTTCTTTCTCCGCAGCAAACTGAATGGTATAAATGTAAAATAAATCCGGTTTCTTTCTGGCGTCCAGACTTTTTTTTACAATACGAATTTCTTTTATCTGCTCCACATCAATATGTACCTGTTTTGCCACTTTCCTTCGAATCTCATCCATAGAATTTTTTTTATAAGAAAGTTTACACTGTGAAAGCTGTAGCATATCTGTCTCCTTTTCAGCCATTTATCCTTTTTATAATCGTCTCTGCCGCTATTCCGGCACAGCTCCAAGCAAAATGAAGATTATAACCGCCGCATTTCCCGTCCACATTCAGCAGTTCTCCCGTTATAAAAACATTTTCCTGCTTTTGTGACTCCATCGTATCCGGCGAAACCTCCGAGGTGTCAACCCCTCCGGCAGTGACCTGCCCTCGCTCCAGACCAAATGTATCCCGGATTGAAAAAGAATAATTTTTCAATATTTTTTCCGGCTCCGGCTGATTTTTTAACAGAGCTGTCCACTTTGACGGCACCAGCCCCTCGATTCCATGAGCCGAAATCCACTGTGCCAGCTCCTTCTGCTCCATGGGAGGAACAAAATCAATTACACCGTCCACCTGTCTGCCTTCAGCCAGTGCCTTAGCTGCCACACGGCAAAGCTGAAACACCGGAATACCGGAAACGCCGTCCTTCACAATCTGGATTTCTCCACTCTCTCCGGGAATCAGCGTACCGTCTATCCGAAGGGAAAATCTGCCTTGAATTCTCGTCCCCGCAACCCGGTTCCACCAGTCTCCTTCACATTTCAAACCCGTCAGTCCCGGATAAATGGGAAGAATATTATGTCCCAAACTTCTCGCCAGCTTATAACCGCTGCCATCTCCACCCAGTTCACGATTCGCCTTTCCGCCAGTCGCAAGTACCACATAACGGCAGCGGAGTTTTCCCTCTTTTGTCGAAACCAGATAACCATCCTGCTGACGAATTACCGCCACCCCTTTACAGTCCGTAACGATTTCTACTTTATTTCGTTTACAAAAATTTTGCAGTCCATTCACCACGCCGGACGCCTGATTTGTGTAAGGATATACATATCCGTCCTTCTGACGGTGGTACACGCCGATTTGTTCGAACCAGCGTATCACATCCTCCGGGCGGCAGCGGTTCAGCACCGACTCCACCCATTTTTCATCACCATAATAATATTCGGAACCCATCTTTTGATTCGTAAAATTGCACCTGCCATTTCCTGTAGCAGCCAGCTTTTTCCCAATCTTTTCATTTTTTTCAATTATCGTAACCCGAACTCCGGCACTGCCAAGAAGTCCGGCGCACAAAAGCCCGGACGCCCCGGCACCAATTACAACTACCTCACTATATTGATTCATCTCATCCTCATTTCCCTGCTCACTTATGCCTTCTCGTACATTATACCCTAACTGGAAAAGTTTTCAAGAATAGAATACAGCTCTTTTTCACTTTCTATCAGATAACCCTCCTTTAATTTTTCGATTTCCTCCGAAGACAAACTCTCCTCTTTGATGCCTGTATTTTCATAAATCATCTGTCCCGATTTATCATAAATCACAACCTCGCCGTCCTCCAGCTTCAGAAAAAATCCGATGTCCTGTGTCTCATCTTTATAGGTCTTTCGTATCACAACCTCATTTTTTGAAAAGGAAAGAAGTTTCATATCCACCAGCCCCACGTCCAAATCACCGTCTTCCAGCGTGTCCATGCACTGTTCGAGGTACTTCTCAAGCTGTTCTCTAGTCATCCCGGCAAACTCGGAGGGCATGGTGCGTTCTTCTCTCACCACATCCTCTGTATCGCCATTGTAAATTTCCACGATGTACTTCGTATCTCCGGTAATCTTTACTTCTTTTGCGGTGCTTGTCTCCTCTGTCTTTTTTTCTTCGCTAATCCGGGCGGCTTTTTTTCTTGAGAGGCAGTAACTTCCGTAACACATACCAGCCAGAATTACGGCTGCACATAAAAAAACACTAAAGATAATATATCGTCGTCTCATCATCCGACCTCCTGAAATATATTATCTATAGTGTGTCCACAAACCGAAAAAATTAAACGATAAATGCTAATCCCGTTTTCTTCTTCTGTCTGCTCCTTTTTGACGATAATGCAGTTCCTTGGCTGCATACATTTTTGCATCCATGTCAGAGAGAAACTGATTAATTCCTCCCGCAGAGTCATCAAACTGCGTGTAACCCATAGCAAGCGAGAGTGTATACGGCTCTTTCTTTTTGGAATTAAATTCATCAATATTTTCTTCTAAAACCCGGATAAACGTGTTTACCTTCGTCTCACTGTCTGTCTGCAATAAAACAACAAACTCGTCTCCGGCATATCTCACAGCAATTCCATCACTCGGAACGGTTTTGGAGAGAATTTTCCCTATGCTGCAAATGGCATGGTCACCCTTCAAATGCCCGAAAACGTCATTTATCTGTTTAAAATTATTGACATCCATCATAATGCCAAACAGCTTTGCCTTGTCGTCCAGCCGGACTTTCTTCAGCACATACTCCATATATCTCCGGTTATACAGTCCGGACAGGGAATCCATGTAAGTATTCCGGGACTGCTCCTGAACATACACAAACATCAGTCCGAGAGCAACACCTGTCCATCCTAACGTAATGCCGTATGCCATGGCTTGAACAAAAATCCCAGCCAGACAGGGAATCACAAAATGATAAACCGGAAAAAACCGGACATTAACCCCCTTTCTCCTTGATTTTTCCACGAGAAAGATAGTGTATAAAATGTACAAAAACAAGAACAGATAAATTAATATGGTCATTGTTCCTCTTTTATACGTATTATCCGATGTGATAAAAAACAAAATACCGCTGCCACTCAAATTTTCCAGTCCCATCATAACGGACAGAAAAAGAGGAATCAGCAAAAACTTCATGCTCCGGCGAATCCGCTTTCTGTCATGATAGACACGATAATTCACATAAAGACACCACAAAAACCCTACCACGCAAGATGCAATAAAGCAAAAGCTGTCCAAAATATATGAAATACCGGTGGAAAACGGAAAGATTTTTTCATCCACAACAAAAGTAAAAAACTCTGCGATACAACTCAACAGCGTAATCCAGACTAAAGCATTAAATACTTTATCATCAAAGTTTCGGTCCTCCTTGTTTTCCACTCTTGTTAATAACAAAAAAATCATCATGAAACTTCCAAGACCATTTACGATACAAACTTCTACTGCGTTTCCTGTCATAAAGAACTCTCCTAATGCGTAAATTCAACGTTTACTATTCTACTATATTTCTCTGGTAAAATAAAGTGTTTTTTTGTAAAAAAACCATTCCAAAAAATGACTATTTGATATAATATCAAATAGCCATTTCGCATTTTTTCACAAACCTTTTATAATTGCAAACCGCAATTGCCAGCCGCCACGCATTAATTCATGACACGTCCGATTTTCACCGGCTGACGATAGTAAGCGTTTGAAATTTTGATACCGTCAGACGGATTACTTGCATGAATTACCATACCGCCGCCGATATACATCGCCACATGATTGATACCGCTGCCGTTACTATAGAAGAACAAATCTCCCGGTTTCGGTGAGCTGACACTCTTTGTCTGTGCCGCCTGAGATGCCGCATGGTGTGGCAGGGAATAGCCGTAATGAGCGTACAAGCTCATCGTAAATCCGGAACAGTCTGCACCATTCGTCAGACTGGAGCCGCCCCACACATACGGATTTCCAAGGAACTGTTTCGCATATTCTACAATCGACGCCTGACTGGAGGAAACACCGGAGGACTTACTTGCCTTTACGGTCTTCGCTGCCACAGCACGTTTCAGTGAATACTGCTGTTTTACGTATTCCTTTGCCACGAAAGCATATTCATCATCCACATAAATGCAGACAAAATCACTCATCTCTTTTTCAATTTGTTCTTCCCCGCCAGCCTTTTTCAAAGCCTTTTTGGAAATCTTTTCTTTCTCAATAATCTTCTTCACATAGTCTAAGGTAAGGTCTGCTTTTTTAATCGCAAACTCCTCTCCCTCGGAAACAACGGAATAAATCGGTGCGTCTGTCGTAGGAAGGGCTCTTACACGCAGAGAATCGGTCTGAATCTCAACTACATCTTTTCCAACCTTTGTAGCCAGCTCCTCTGCCTTTTCATCCGTCACCAGATAAGAGGCTTTCACCCATCCGGTTACCTTACCGGATACAATCTTTGCCCAGCCTTTTTTTATTTTGTAAATATGACAGCCTGCATTCTTCGTCAGCTTACCAACGATAGAAGAATTCTCCGATGGTTTCTTACGGATATTCAGGTACGTATCAACTTTGCTTGCAATTCCGAGACGGCTGTAGTTCAAATTCAATTCTACGTGTTCCGACTCTTCCTCTGTCTCTTCTTCTGCTGCTGTTGCTGCTTCCTCCGATGAAGCGGTTTCCTCTGCCGCAATGGCGCTCTCCGACACAGCCGTTTCTTCAATCGCACCCTCGGAGGCGGTCATCAGCTCCGCACTCTGAGCAGCCACCGTACCCTCTGCAACTTCATCACAGTAGCGGTCTAACACAACGTTAGCACCTTCTACATTTTCCTCTGACGCCTGCATGGCAGCACGAACCGGCAATATAACCGTTCCGACAATTAACGCTCCTGTCATCCCAATAGCTAGTATTCTTTTTAAATTATTCTTCATAGTAAAATCGACTCCATGTTTCAATTTTTTTAACAACTTGTTACAAAAATGTTACATTTTTTGTTATTATAACAATTGAAACCGGAGTTGTCAACTATATAATGATACATATTAGTCCGCCGTTGGAGTCGTTCACCACTTTTTGAATCGTATCTTGCAGTTTAAGCTGGCTTTCCTCGGTAAGACGGTTCACCTTCGACTGAATCCCCTCGTCCACAAGCTGTCGGATGGTTTTGCCGAAAATATTTGTGTCAAAAATCCCGTCAGGATTCTCCCGGCTGTTCTGACTGATATAATCCATCAAATCTTTTGCCTGTTCTTCATTTCCCACAATCGGGGCAATCTCAGTCTCAATATTTGCCTGAATAAGATGAATGGAAGGACAGCTTGCTTTAATTTTTACGCCGAATTTATTTCCATGGCGAATCAGCTCCGGCTCTGCAATCTCGATTTCCTCCTCCGTAGGCGGAACAATGCCGTACCCGCCTCTTCTCACTTGGTCGCAGGCGTCTCCCAGCAGTTCATACTCCTTTTTCTTCCCTGACAAATTCCGCAAAGTGGCGATAAGGTCATATTCCCCTTCAATCTTTGTACCCACCATTTCACTGAGAATATCATAATAATAGCTTTCCTCAAAATCAAAGACAAGATTGACAACGCCATTTTCCAGTTGTTTATCGCGGATATATACATCCTTCATGTAGTCGCTGTCCCACCGTATGTTTTCATCATTGATGTCCCGCATAACGTGAACTTTTGCTATCATTTTCCGGCACTGCTCTACCAAATCTGCTTTCAGCCAATTATCCAGTCCCAAAAATTCCACCCATTTTGGCATAATAAAATTAATTCTCGTGACCGGGAAATCAGACAGAAGATGTTCCATCACCGTCATGGCATCCTCTCTCGTCATCTCTTTTCCGTTCAGCGGCAGCACTTTCTTCCCATATTCCTCCTCCATCCTCTTTGCCTTTTCCAGCGTTTCCGGTGCGTCCGGCTTTGCCGTATTCAACAGAATAATAAACGGTTTCCCCACCTTTTTACACTCTGTCACCGTTTTTTCCTCTGCCTCTTTAAAGTTCTCCGGGGAAATGTCACCGAAGGAACCGTCCGTAGTCACAACAATTCCTATGTTCGAATGTTCTTCGATTACTTTCGAGGTTCCTATCGCCGCAGCCTGAGAAAAAGGGATTTCCTCCTCAAACCAAGGTGTCTTTACCATCCTCTCCTTATCGTCCTCCGCATAGCCCGCAGCTCCCGGCACGAGAAATCCCACACAGTCAATAAGACGAATCCGTCCCATTTCCTGCTCGCCAAACCGAACAGCAGCACCCTCCTTTGGCACAAATTTCGGCTCCGTCGTCATCACCGTCCGGCCATTGGCAGACTGAGGCAATTCATCAATCGTTCTCTTTTTTTCATTCTCATCTTTCATTTCAGGAAGAACGACCAGCTCCATAAATTTTTTTATGAATGTCGATTTTCCTGTTCTCACCGGACCGACTACACCGAGATAAATTTCCCCTCCGGTGCGGCGGTTCATGTCCTGATAGACATTATATTTGTCCATGAAAAAAATCCCCCTTGCTATGGCGGACGCTGCGTGGCGTCTACCTTACTGCTAAACAGTATATGCAGGAGGATTCTTAACTATGTCTTTATTCTTTTGACTTATCGTCTGCGATTTCTTCCAGCTCCATGCGGACCATACTGAAAATCTCCAGAAGGCGGACAGAGAACACACCGCACTCCCCTTCCAGAATCATTTCAAAAGCCTCTTCCTTCGAATATGCCGGTTTGTACAGCTTTTCACTGAGCAGAGAATCATAGACATCTGCCAGTCCGACAATCTGTGCCGCTATCGGAATATCATTTCCCTTTAACTTCTCCGGATACCCCTCTCCGTCAAAACGCTCATGATGATACATGCAAATATCCGAGCAAAACCGGTACAGCGAATAATGAGGGTCTGATGAATCAATTTTTTTCAACAGTCCGTCAAAAATTTTCTTCCCTTTTCTCGTATGATTCTTTACGATTTGAAATTCATCATAGGTCAGACGTCCCGGTTTCTGCAAAATGCGGTCAGGAACCGAAATCATCCCGATATCATGCATGGCAGACGCCAGAACAATATCCTGGCAGTCCTTCGCTGTCAACTGATACTCCGGACAATACTTTACCACCTTATCTAACATAATCTCAGTAAACCGCCGGATATGGTCACAGTGCCAATCATTGGCAAAGTCACGATTTTCAATGATTCCGCACAGAGATTCAATCAATAACATTTCGGAATCTTTCATTCTGCCACCTCCTTCACAAATCTATCTGGCAAACACATCAATCTTATTCTCCTGCTTTACAAACTGAACATTACTCCGCACTTCCTTTACGGCAAAAGGCTCGGAGTTCATATAAACATGGCTACCCGGATAAATAGAACCCGATATAACAATTCGTGCCGCCTTCTGTATCGTCATTTCCTCCGTACACTCGTCTTTTTCCTGCAAAAGCTCTTTCTTTTTCAACTTCTCTGTATAAATCGCCTTTGTAAGACGCTCGCACAAGCCTGCTATCTTTTCATCATGCTCCGGCTGTGCCATAAATTTTTCCAGTGCCGTCTCACAAGTCTGAATTTCCGACTCCACTTTTTCCAATTCCTTCATAATCTCCTGATAGTGAGTAAGGTCATCCTTTCCGACACCTACCTCAACTACCGTTCGGATTTCTGCCACATTGCCGATACTGTAGCAGTTGATTCCCTGCTTGGCACAGACATATCCGCCAAGGATAACGCCCTTTCGTCCCTCTACAAGAAGTTTTCCCTGCACCTTTGCCCGGCAGTTCAGCAGATAACTGGCGGTCACGTCACCGCCTGCCTCAATCTGCACAGATTCGAAAAACTTACCGGTAATAGAGCCATGCGCACTGAGTTTTCCAACGCCCTGTCCCTGACATCCTTTATGTAAAACAATATCTTTTCCTGCCACAATCGTACTGCCCTCACACATACCGTCCACCGCAACATTTCCGGTGGCAGCCACAGAAAATCCGGGCTGGACACTCCCCATAATATTGACATCACCATTAAAACTGATATTTCCGGTGGCGGCGTCCACATCCCCCAGAACATTATAGACATTTCGTATCTCCAAGCCACCCATGTCATCCAGTTCAATGATACCGTCCATAATGGAATAATATTTTTTCCGGTCCTCCGACATATTGAAGCCCTGACCATGGAGAGGCGGAAGTTCTTTTCCCCTTGTCGGTGTGCAGAGCTGTCCGGTCACATCATAACCAAAACTGCCCGTCGTAGCAGGCTGGTACTCTGCCACCAGTTGTCCCTTTTTCACTTCTTCGAACAGCTCCATGTTTTTATAATCGACAGAACCATCCTCCAGTAACTTCGGCTTTCGTTTCAAATCCTGACGGAAATAATAAACAAACTTTCCATCGGCTCCGTCAACTGCCTCTTTTCCCTCTGCCACCACAATTTTACTGTGATAGTCCTTGCTTTTCAGCAGTGCATGAATCCGATTCCGGTGAATCCCCTGTTTCACCTCATGATGTTTCAAAATTCGAATAATGTCTGCCACTTGAAGGTTGTCATATACTCCCTCTACCGGAGCCAGACAAAGCGTTGCCGACATTTTATCCTCCGAAACGGCAACACACGAATCCAAAAGGAAATTATCCGAAGTTTCCTCTCCCTCTGCTTTTCGTTCCTTCTGCTTCGTCCGGGCATCCGAAAGAATCTCTTTAATCTCCGAATCCATAGGGGCATTGCTGAGTTCTAACTGCTTTCGCATTTCCTCCATCTGATCCGGCTCGTAATAAATTTTGGCATACTCCGTCACATCCAGACCGTCCACAATTCCCTTGCGGATTTGTGCCATCTGCAAGGCAGAAAAATCCGGATTCTCATAGAAAGAAACATCAATCTTACTCTCCAAGCCGCGACGTAATTCTCTCATCTGGAACCAGTTATAACATTTTTTCGCATAGATGGAAACGTTTAATTCCTTCTTTAACCCCTTCACAATCTCTTGCAACTGGGGACCATTAAACTCCTCTGATAGATAAGGAAGAATATTTACCCCTGCCTCATAGGCATTGTTAATCTGTGCCAGTTGCTCCGAATGATATCCCTGCTCCAAAAAAGAGCTTAAATCATTTCCTAAACTAAGCCCCCTGCTCAGTTCCATCAGCACTTTCCCGGAATAACCTTTTTTCGCATAAGGGACAATGTCCTGTCCCTCCATCAACGCCTTACGGATAGCACTCATAACCGAATACTTATATTCTTTGTTGGCATACTGGCTGACATCAACACCCTTTTCCAAGCCTCGCCGTATTTCCCTCATCTGCATCCAGTCCAAATCCGGATCAGTGTACATGGACACATCAACACCCCGGCTCAAACCCTTCCGAATTTCCTTCATCTGCAAGGAAAAATATTTCTTGTCCGCATACTTTGATATGTCCAATCCATGCTGTAATCCGTAGCGAATCTCCACACACTGCGACCAGACAAAACCCTGCTGAATATAAGAAGTCATGTCCACGCCGGACTCCAGTGCAATGCGGCGGCTCTCCATCTCCATCCAGCCAAGGGTAGGGTCGAGATAAGATTCCACATCGACACCATGCTCCAGCCCAAGGCGAATCTGCTCTAACTGAAACACATCAAAAGAAAGACGACGATATCTCCCAATATCGCCGCCCGCTTTTTGACATAGTTTCAGCTCACGCTCATAATTCTTTTGATTCAGCTCAGAATCAATTTCACGCATCTCTTTCATACAAACCCCCTAGAAATCTAACCAAAACCAGTATCCCTTTATTAGTCTTCCTTTATTACTAATGTATCATTTATAAATTCCAAAACTTTGTCATAAAGATAAGATGTCCTTGAGAAGTCCTCAAAGGAAATTGCTTTCCCATAATAACTCTCATACTGCTCACGATAGCTGTCTACCGTCGCTCCTGCTGCGGAAACCGTTTCCTCCAGATAAGAATTGATTTCCTCGTCATCCGGCGTAATATTTTCTTTTGCAGCAATCGCCTCAACGACAAGAATAATCTTTGTCGTACTTTCCGCAGAAGAATCCAGCATACTGTCGTACTGGTCAGACGTCATACCCATACTTCCCAGTGCCGTCTCAAAGTCAGTGCTGTCACCGTAGTAAGAAGTAACCTGATTGCGGTAATAGTTATCCATCTGCTGTTTCTGTGCTTCCTGCAAACTAGCCGGTATATTATCAAATGATGTATTGTCAATAATCGTCTGCAATGCGGTACTGGACGCACTATCCTTCTTCGTCTGTGCAAGCTCTTTCTTTGTCGCCTTCTTGTATGCACTTATCGTCTTATACTCTGTATTTTTCTTAATGAAAGCGTCCGTAAGCTCCGGTGTAATCGTCTTTTCAATATAATTAACCGTTACGGTGAACACTGCGTCTTTTCCGGCAAGATCCGTATTCGAATAAGATTCCGGGAAGGTCACGTTTACATCTTTGGTTTCGCCAACCTTCATGCCTACGATACCATCCTCCAAATCGGTGATAAATGTTCCTGAACCAAGAGTGAGGCTGTAGTCCTCACCGGAACCGCCGTCAAACTCCGTTCCGTCCATCTTGCCGACATAATCAATATTTACTGTCGTGCCGTCCTTTGCCGTACCTTTCTTAACTTTCTTCGTTGTAGAATTATCAGAAAGGAGCTGGTCAATCTCGGATTGTACTTCATCATCCGATACCGTACAGTCAACCTCGACACCTTTATAATCTGCCAAAGTAATGCAGGAATTCGGATCATAATCCTCCACAATAACCTGTCCATCGGACGTCACCGATGTGGAAGATGCAGAATCTCCCCCCACAAACTTCGCCTTAATGTCACTCCATGAACATCCTGTCAAAACTAACGCCGCCGATAAAGCAAGGGCAACTGCTGTATATTGTTTCTTCAATTTTGTTTCCTCCTTAAATACCCCAAAGGGCAATTTCTCATAACAGTATATCACGAATGGCAGTAAAAAGAAAGTTTTTTTTAACCAAGGTCATATATTGTCACATAATCGTCACGTTTTTTTCACACTTTCTTCACAAACTGTCCACTGCCTCTTTCATGGATTTTAC
Organism: uncultured Eubacterium sp.; assembly: GCA_964518785.1. Classification (GTDB taxonomy): domain Bacteria; phylum Bacillota; class Clostridia; order Lachnospirales; family Lachnospiraceae; genus Eubacterium_F. The sequence continues at coordinate 11,246 of CAZFHT010000020.1, read as the reverse complement.
ATAATCCTTCACATAAGGAACACTGTCTTTGCCATGTTCTGCCACAATGCGGACAATGGCGCTTCCCACGATGGCACCATCCGAAATCGCCGCCATCTCCTTCGCCTGCTCCGGCGTGGAAATACCAAAACCAATGGCACATGGGATATCCTTTACCTCCTTCACCTGACGAATCAACTGAGCGATGTCAGTACTGATTTCCGTACGGACACCGGTAACTCCCAGTGAACTGACACAGTAAAGAAATCCTTCTGCCTCTTTTGCTATCATCTGTGCCCGGTCCGTAGAGGTAGGGGCAATCATCGATACCACTTCCAAGCCCTGCCGGTTAAAAGCGTCTTTGATTTCCTGCTTTTCCTCGTAAGGAACATCCGGCACGATAACTCCGGCAATTCCACATTCTGCGGCTCTTTTTGCGAACTTATCCTTTCCATATACGTAAATCGGATTGATATAAGTCATAAACACCATTGGCACATGAAACTGGTCTTTAATGGAGCTGACCATGTCAAAAATTTTATCTGTCGTCGTCCCCGCAGCCAATGCTCTGTCGTCTGCCTCTTGAATAATCGGTCCCTCTGCCACCGGGTCAGAAAACGGAATACCAATCTCGATTAAATCCGCACCCGCCTCCTGCATGGCAAGAAGAATTTCTTTCGTTGTGTCCAAGTCCGGGTCTCCGGCTGTGATAAATGGTATAAATGCTTTTTTATTTTCAAATGCCTGTGCTATTTTATTCATGGATGTCTACCCCCTTATATCTGGCAATGGCTGCCACATCTTTATCTCCTCGTCCGGACACATTGACGACAATAATTTTGTCTTTATCCATCGTCGGTGCCAGTTTCTTTGAGTAAGCGAGAGCATGAGAACTCTCAATGGCAGGAATAATTCCCTCCGTCCGGGAAAGATATTCAAATGCATCTACCGCCTCATCATCCGTAATGGACACATACTTCGCTCTGCCCTCATCATAAAGAGCAGCGTGTTCCGGTCCGATACCCGGATAGTCCAGTCCGGCAGAAATCGAGTAAACCGGAGCAATCTGTCCATATTCATCCTGACAAAAATAAGACTTCATTCCATGGAATACGCCAATCGTTCCGGTAGCAATCGTAGCCGCCGTATCCGCTGTATGAACACCTCGTCCAGCCGCCTCACAACCGATAAGCTGTACCTCCTTATCCGGAATAAATTCATAGAACGCACCCATGGCGTTACTTCCACCGCCCACACAAGCCATCACGACATCCGGCAGTCTTCCTTCTTTTTCAAGAATCTGCTCTTTAATCTCTTTTCCGATAACACTCTGGAAATCCCGGACAATAGTTGGGAATGGGTGAGGTCCCATAACCGAACCGATTACATAATGCGTATCATCAATTCTTCTTGTCCACTCACGCAACGTTTCATTTACCGCATCCTTCAAAGTCTGTGTGCCGCTCGTAACCGGGTGTACCTTTGCCCCCAGCAGCTCCATGCGGTATACATTCAGTGCCTGACGGTCAGTGTCCACTTTTCCCATGTAGATTTCACATTCCAGACCGAGAAGAGCCGCCACCGTAGCAGTTGCCACGCCATGCTGACCTGCCCCGGTCTCTGCGATAATACGGGTTTTCCCCATCTTTTTCGCCATAAGCGCCTGTCCCAGTGCATTATTTAATTTGTGGGAGCCGGTATGATTCAAGTCCTCTCGTTTCAGATAAATCTTAGCACCGCCCAAATCCTCTGTCATATGTGACGCATAATATAATCTGGATGGTCTGCCTACATAATTGTACAGCAAATCCTGAAATTCCTTCTGGAACTCCGGGTCCTCTTTATAATGATTATAAGCCTCTTCTAATTCAATCACCGCATTCATCAGTGTTTCCGGAATATACTGTCCACCATGAACGCCAAATCTTCCATTTGACATAATCGTCTTTTACCTCCACAATTTTTATTGATTCTTTAGTTCGTCCAGCATTGCCTTCTTGTCCGCACTGCGCATTAGCGTCTCGCCAATCAGCACCGCATTGACTCTGCCTTTTTCCAGCTCTGCAATGTCATCTCTCGTTTTGATACCACTTTCGGCAACAAACAAAATGTCCTCCGGCACCTTTTCACGCAGCCGGATACCATTGTGAATATCCACCGTAAAATCTTTCAGATTCCGGTTGTTCACGCCAATCACTCTGGCACCTGCCTCAACCGCCATTGAAATTTCAGCCTCATCATGAGCCTCCACCAGTGCAGACAATCCCAGCTCGTCACACAACTCCCGGTAACGTTTCAACGTATCGGCGTCCAGCAGCGAGCAGATTAACAGCACCAAATCTGCCCCCGCTACCTTTGCCTCATAAATCATATACTCATCCACCGTAAAATCCTTGCGGAGCAGAGGGATGGACACTGCCTGCCGGATTTCCTTCAAATATTCAATGCTGCCAAGAAAATACTCCGGCTCCGTCAGAACAGAAATCGCCCCGGCTCCGGCTTTTTCATACTCTTTGGCAATTTCCACATAATCAAACTCTTCCGCAATCAGCCCTTTGGAGGGGGAAGCTTTTTTCACCTCACAGATAAAGGAAATGCCCGGTTTCTTTAATTCCTGTTCAAAAGGAAATCCGGTGTCCCGGTTTCTTTCCTCTGCCAGTTTCTTCATTTCCTCCAAAGAAACTTTCTTTTTTGACTCTGCCACCCGGATTCGGGTTTTGGCAGCAATTTCATCTAATATCGTAGCCATGAAAATGTCCTTTCTTAACCAAGTGTTGCCTGCACAAATTCTTCCATTTTCTTGTAGGCTTTTCCGCTGTCAATCATCTCGGCTGCCAGCTTTACTGCGTCCTCCATGGAAATGTCATCTCTTCCCACGTAAATACCAAGACCAGCGTTCATCAGCACAATGTCTCTCTTTGCACCTTTCTCTTTTCCTGACAAAATGTTTTTCGTAATCTCTGCATTTTCCTCCGGGGTACCGCCGATAATCTCCTTTAACTCATAAGTTCCCAATCCGAACTGCTCCGGTGAAATGTCAAAGGAATTCAATTTTCCATCTTTAATCTCGCAGCAGTGAGTCGGTCCGGTAACAGTGATTTCATCCAGTCCGTCAGAACCACAAACAGAAAGACCTCTTGTCACACCAAGGTTGCTCAACACCTCTGCCAGTTTTTCTACTAAATCTTTGCTGTACACACCTAATAACTGGCGGCTGGCATTTGCCGGGTTAGTCAGCGGCCCCAAAATATTGAACACTGTTCTCTCCTTCATCTGTGCTCTTACCGGACCTACATTTTTCATTGAGGCATGGTATTTCTGAGCAAACAGAAAGACCATATCCGTATCCTTCAATACCTGCTCTGCCTTGTCCTCGTCCAGCATAAGATTTACGCCCAGCTTTTCCAGAATATCTGCGGCACCACTCTTACTGGACACACTGCGGTTTCCATGTTTTGCCACCGGAATCCCCGCTGCGGCAATGACAAAAGCAGAGGTGGTAGAAATATTAAAGGTTCCCACTTCATCACCGCCCGTACCGACAATCTCCAGCACTTCTTTCTCCGGTTGAATGTGTGTGCCAACACTTCTCATTCCCTGTGCACAAGCTGTAATTTCCGTAATCGTCTCACCCTTCATGCGAAGAGCAGTGAGAAACGTCGCCATCTGAACCTGAGATGCCTCTCCGGTCATAATCTCCTTCATTACATTTTCTGCCTCGTCATAGGTCAAATCCTGACGATTGATAACTTTGTGAATTGCCTCTTGAATCATTTTCAAATCCCCCTTGAATTTAAAATGCTAAAAAATTTTTTATTATTTTCATCCCATCCGGCGTCAAAATGGACTCCGGGTGGAATTGCAAGCCGTAAACATCATATTTTCTGTGTTTCACAGCCATTACTTCATTGTTTCCATCTCTTGAGATAATTTCCAGTTCCTCCGGCATGGTTTCCCCGTCTGCTATGAGAGAATGGTATCTCGCTACCGGAATCTGCTGCGGCAGTCCGGCGAAAATCGACTTTGTATTGTCAATCGTTACGGTGCTTTGTTTTCCATGCATAAGCTGTTTCGCATGGCAAATAACCGCACCATACACCTCACAGATTCCCTGATGTCCCAGACACACGCCGAGAATCGGAATCCTGCCTTGAAGTTTTTTCACCACCTCTTCACACACACCGGCATCCTTCGGGTATCCCGGCCCCGGCGAGAGAATAATGTGTGACGGATGAAGTCCTTCAATTTCCTCGACGGTCAGCTCATCATTTCGGATAACTTTAATATCCGGCTCCAATGTTCCAAAGAACTGCACCAGATTATAAGAAAAACTATCGTAATTATCAATCAATAAAATCATGGTTCCACAGCCTCCTTTGCGTTCTCAATGGCAAGCATGACTGCCTTTGCCTTGTTCGCTGACTCCTGATATTCCATCTCCGGCTTGCTGTCTGCCACCAGACCGCCGCCAGCCTGAACATACACTTTATTGTCCTTTTTCACCGCCATGCGGATAGCAATACACGTATCCAGATTTCCACTGAAGTCAATGTAACCCAGCGCACCGCCGTAAATTCCCCGCGGCTCATTTTCCAGTTCATCAATAATCTCACAGGCACGAATCTTCGGTGCCCCGGACAGCGTTCCTGCCGGAAGAACTGCCTTGATGGCATCCAATGCGTCTTTGTCCTCACGAATGTCACCCTCCACCTGAGAACAGATGTGCATAATCTTCGAATACTTGTGAATCATCTGGTATTTGGTAACTTCCACCGAGCCAAATTTTGAAATTCGTCCCAAATCATTCCGTCCCAAATCCACCAGCATATTGTGTTCCGAAAGCTCTTTTGCATCTGCCATCAAATCTTTCACCAGAGCCTCGTCCTCCTCCTCGTTCTTTCCTCTCGGACGTGAACCTGCCACCGGAAACGTCACAAGCCGTCCGTCTTGAAGCCGTACAAGTGTTTCCGGCGAAGTGCTCATAATCTCCACATCATCCATGTTCATGTAAACCATGTACGGAGACGGATTCGTTGTACGGAGAACCCGGTAAGGATTTATCAGACTGCCCTCATAATCACTGGAAAATCTCCGGGACAAAACCGCCTGAAAAATGTCACCGTCAAAAATATACTCTCTCGTCTTTTCGACAATATCCGTATATTCCTCCGCCGTTACATTACAGGTGAAGTTCACTTTATCATAAACCGGCTCCTCCGGTATCGGGGAATTATCCCGAATGAAGGAAATAATTTCCTTGATGTCCGCATTTGCCCTTTCATAATTCTTCTCAATATCTCCATCTGTGCTGACGTTGACGACAATGGCGATTTTCTGTTTCAAATGGTCGTAGGCAATCACCTTATCAAAGAGCATTAAATCATAGTCGGCAAAATCACCCCGCTTAATTTTTAATTTCGGCTCTGCGTGGGCAATCATGGCATAGGCAAAATAGCCGACAAATCCTCCGGCAAAAGGCGGCATCCCCTCAACCTTCGGTGCTTTGTATTTTTTCAGAATCTCCCGAATCACATTCAGCGAATCATCCGTCTCTACAACCTGCTTTTCCCCGCCTTTTTGGATTACTACCTCTTTCTCCCGACAAGTCACCCTCATCAGCGGATCGCAGCCAAGAAACGAATAGCGTCCCCACTTTTCTCCCCCTTCGATACTTTCCAGCAGATAAAAAAGTTTTTTACTCTTTGCAATTTTCCGCAGCAGAGAAATCGGTGTCACGACATCTGCGTAAATTTCTTCCTGAATCGGTACAAGATTATATCCCGGTGCCAATTCCTTTACCTTCTCAATACCCGGTTTTGTCATCCTAAAGCCTCCAATCTTAGAAAGGTGTTGAGGGGAACATTGAAAAAGCCCTTGTCTCTTCCTACTTTCGTAGAAAAGGGACAAGAGCTAATATTCTCCTGCGGTACCACCCAAATTGATTATCTAAATAAATAATCCACTTAACCATGCACTATCATGCACTCCTGCAGATAACGGTTCAGGTATCCGTCAGCGTCTACTTACCAAAACGGCGTTCAAGCTGCCCTCCCAAGTCCATTCACTATCAATCTGCTATCGCCTCGCACCGCCCGGCGACTCTCTGAACACATCATCAACAGCTACTACTCTCGGTCATCGGTTTTTCAATCTAGTAAACAGTATACTCATATCATCCGCAAATGTCAAATACTTTTTTATTTACGGAGACGGAACGAATCCGCCGTATTCATAAGACTCTGCGCACATTCTCCCAACTGCTGGCTGATGGCAGTATTTTCCTCTGCACTTGCCGCATTGCTCTCCACCATATGGGAAATGTCTTTCAGATTATCATTAATCTTACTGATGGCATTCTGCTGTTGTTCTACAAAACCTACAATTTCCATCGTATACTTCTTTGATTCAACGGAGTCCTTCATACCCTGCTGAATGGTAGCGGCTGTCGTATTTACCAGCTCTTTTCCGTTGGCAACTGCCGCTTTGGAATCCTCAATAATTTTGCTGATACTCTCGCTTGCCTTTCCACTGGATTCCGCCAATGTATTAATCTGGTCTGCCACTACAGCAAAGCCTCTGCCCGCCTCACCAGCTCTTGCCGCCTCAATCGAGGCATTCAGTGACAACAGATTGGTCTGCTCTGCAATATTTTTTATTTCCACAACAAACTGGGCAATCTCATCATAGCACTGGGCAATACTGTCCATGGCGTCCATGACACTCTGCATTTCTCTCGTTCCCTCTTCCAGATGGCTGCTCGTAATCTCTGCCGTAGAACGCACCTTCGAGGCATTGTCCGTAATTTTCTTCGTCTGCTCGGTCAGTTTCATCATATCATCCGAAACGTCCATCACCGACTGATTCTGCTCCGAGGCACTAATCGCAACCTGCTCTGTCGTCTCCTTTAACTCACTCGCATTTTGCAGTACCGTCCCCGCCTGACTTTTAATCTGTGAAAATGACTCATTGAGACTCGTAAGAATCTTCTCCAATCCCTCTTTAATCTCCACATAACTTCCCTTAAAGTCGCCGTCAATGGCAACATCAAGATTTCGATCCGAAATTGACGTAACAATGTCCGTAATTGTACCGATGTAATGCCCCAGACTGTCAATCGTAGCCGTAAGCGAATCGGTGAGGTTTTCAATTTCAACCGAATTTTTCTCCTCGTCAAACTGAACAGCCAGCTCTCCGTCTGCCACCCTTGTCACCTTCTGACTGATGGACTCCAGTGGGCGGAACAGCACAGAAACTTTCGCCGTCATAGATTTTTTCACAAAATGTATCGTAATGAAATAAATCAATAAGTACAAAATAATGTCTGCCACAAGGAAAAGAATCATGTCATATGTAGTCCGAACGCTAATCACATTCCATCCGGTAACCTCTGATGTACTGGCAACACAAAACTTGATACCACCTTTGTAATCAGCCAGCGTACAAATTTTTCCGATTTTATTCAACAACTTCTTATAACGTCCTGAATTTGCTTCATCTAAAGTAGTCGTATTCTCCGTAGACATGGCATACTGCTCTGAAGGATGAGTGAGAACCGTCCCATCTCCCGTTGCGAGGAAAACATAACTGTTATTATCATAACTCTCCTCAATCAGCGAAATCAGATTGTCCATATACATATCCATGCCGACAACACCTGCCACAGCACCGTCCCGGTAGGTAGCTTTGGATAAAGTAATACAGATACCGCCACTCTGCTCATCTACATAAGGGTCAGAGACATAAACCTCGTCCGGATTTTTCTGTGCCTCCATGTACCAAGTTCTCTCAGTAACGACAAAATCATCCGGCGGCTGCCATCCACCGCTCATAACAGTAACATTCTCATCATAACAACTGTAAACTGCGGAAATCTGGTCATCTGCCTCTACCATAGAATCCACATATGCCTGAATATCATCATTGTTCTGGAGCCGTCCACTGGAAACCCCGGCAGCAATCGCCTCCAGCATAGATATCTTGCTCTCCATGGCACCGTTAATCTGTGATGTGTAAACATCCGCAGAACGGTGAAGTCTCTGAAACGCATACAATACTGCCAGCACGCCGGAAAGTAACACAGCCAGACAACATACAATAAGCAGTGTCTTACGCTGAATCCCCCGGACAGTTTTTAAAATCTTCTGGTTTAACCCCAATTTTTCCTTCATAGCCTTCTCCTAACTATATGTACTTTGTTTCTTTACAAATATGTCTATTATTTTAACATACTCTTCTGTTTTTGAAAAGTTTTTTTATTTTTTATTTGATTTTTTATTCGATTTTTATTTATTTTTTGTTCATAAGATGGTATAATATCTAAAAAGGGTTTACAATAAATTATGCAAAGGAGAATTGCCATGTCAAATTATGACGCATCAAATCTAAACAAATCATTGGTTTACACGAACGATGATTGCATTGGATGTAACAAGTGTATCAGCGTCTGTAGTTCTATGGGCGCCTGCGTTGCCATAGAGACAGAAGATGGACAAAACCATGTCGCAGTGGACGGTTCCAAGTGTGTCGCTTGCGGAGCTTGTTTTGACGTATGTGAACATAATGCCAGAGAGTTTCGCGATGACACAGAACGCTTTTTTAATGACCTTGCTAAGGGAGAGCAAATCTCTCTACTGCTGGCACCTGCTTTCAAGGCCAACTATCCCGATGAATACGAGTCGGTATTGGGAGGTTTGAAGAAACTGGGAGTAAATCATATTATCAGCGTTTCTTTTGGTGCCGACATCACGACATGGGGTTATTTAAACTACATATCAAAGCACAATTTCTTGGGCGGCATTTCACAGCCCTGTCCCGCTGTCGTCGGTTATATCGAACGGCACACACCGGAGTTGATTCCGAAACTCTTCCCGGTACAAAGCCCGATGATGTGTGCGGCTATTTACGCAAAGAAGGAAATGAAGATTACGGACAAACTCGCTTTCATCAGTCCTTGTATCGCCAAGAAAATGGAAATTGATGACCCGAACAACAAGGGCTATGTTTCCTACAATGTTACTCTTGACCATTTGATGAAATATGTAAAAGAGCATCACATTTCCGGAGCACCGCTTTCTGACGAAATTGAGTACGGACTCGGCTCCATCTATCCGATGCCGGGTGGTCTGAAGGAAAATGTTTACTGGTTTTTGGGAGAAAGCGTTTTCATCCGCCAGATGGAGGGTGAAAAACATATGTACCACTATTTGGAACATAACAAAGACAAAATTGCCAAAGGTCAGACACCTTATGTTTTCATTGACGCATTAAACTGCAGCTCCGGCTGTATTTACGGAACCGGATGTGACGCTGATAAGTCGGATGATGAAGAGGTACTCTGCTCCCTTCTGAAGATTCGTGAAGAGTCGAAAAAGAATAATAAAACCAGTGCATGGTCAAAAAGTCTTTCACCGAAACAACGTTTGAAACAATTAAATAAGCAGTTTAAAAATCTGAATTTAGAGGATTATCTGCGAAAATATACAGACCGTTCTGCCGAATGTAAATATGATGTTCCTACGGAAGAGGAACGAGAGCGTATTTTTGAGGATATGGCAAAGCACACCGAGGAATCCAGAAAAATCAACTGCTCCTGCTGTGGATATGAAACCTGCCGCGACATGGTAACGGCAATTCATAACGGTTTCAGCCGAAAGGAAAATTGTATCCACTACGTGAAACATCAGGTTGAGGAGCAAAAAGCCATTGCAGAAGAAATGACGATAAAATCCAAAGCGGATAATCAGATTCTGCATGACCAGAAGGAACTTATCGTCCGCACGATTTCAGAAGTGAATGACGAATTTGAAGTCTTGTACCAGTCAGTAAATGATATGGCAAACGGAAATGAAAGCAATGCCACAGAGAGTACACAGATTTCCGCAGAAATCTCCAAGGTTGCTAATTTCTGTGATGAGTTGAGCCAATCCATGGATGAAATTCAGTTGTTGTTAGTTGAGTTGCAGAAAAACAATGATGATGTCGTGGACATCGCCTCCCAGACAACTCTTCTGGCATTGAATGCAAGTATTGAGGCTGCCAGAGCCGGCGAGGCAGGACGAGGCTTCTCCGTCGTTGCCACCGAAATTAATAAGCTGGCATCGGAATCCGAGGAAACCGCCTCTAACAGCAATTCGAATCAGGAAAAGATACTTACTTCTACCCACCAGATTGCAGATGGCACAAAACATCTGAATACAACTGTGGATGAAATAAATATACGTACACAGAATCTGGCTGCGGCGGCAGAGGAAATCGCCGCCTCCGTAAGCACACTGCTTGGTTCTGCTGATTCTATAAAGGCGAAGTTGCAGCGGCTGAACGAGTAGGGGCTGTGAGCAATTTAACTTTGGATGTTGTTGCTTGTGAAAATTTGAATGCTTGAAAATTTTAAAAAAATAAGAAACAGGCTCTCAACCATCGCCAAACGGAAACGCACGTTGTTCGTTAAAGTTTGTCTCTGGTTGGAGCCTGTTTCTTATTTTGATTAGTAAGCAGCAAGATAATTTACAGCAAGGCTGTAGAAATTGCCCTCTTTTTCCGGTTAAACCATCCGAACATAAAATCAAAATATCCTGCACTCCGCACCCCCAACCCTTGTAATCAGCATGATGTTCTCCTCCCTGCTAATAGGCTGCTTTGTATTCCTTGTCTGCTCTGTGTCGTTCTGCGTTTTGTTTTTAGCTGCTTTTCGTCAGTCACATCTATTCATGACTTCTCCGCCAGCAATTTTCTTAAACGCTGGTTTTCTTCCTTCTGTGCTCGAAGTTCTGCATCTTGTTGCTGAACAATCTCACCCAGCTCCCGGATTTTCTCGTCTTTCTCTTTTTCTAAGTCCTCCATATATTCTTCCACGGTTCCTTCTGCCAATAACATGGATTCCACCTCCGCTCTGGCACCTACCAGAAAATCTCTTAAGCAGTCATGCTCGATACAATAATCAATCGCCCTCATTATGCCGTCTGCCAGTTCTCCGGTTTGTGCCGTAAATTCTCTTATTTTTGTTACCAGTGTAACATAATCCCCCAGAATCTTGCAAGCATTAAGTAATTCTTTGTTTTTTCCGAAGTTAATGTTGATAATCTCTGCTGTCATTTCCAGACAAGCATCAACATCTTTGTTTTCAAAGGCATCGGATAAACGGAAAATTTCCCTCTCCGGGCGTTCTTCCCGCCCATTGTAGAAAACCACATACCTCGGTGTCGGAATCTTAATCAAACTGCGTTTATGAAGTTTTTCCCCACGTTCTTCCAGAATCTTTTCATATTCTT
>CAZFHT010000019.1:0-24877 GCA_964518785.1 uncultured Eubacterium sp. | reverse complement strand
GGATAAAGAACTGCCAAAGGCATATTCCTTCACCGTTTTCCCTTCTGCATCGTACTCGGTAAAGGTTCCCTTATCCAGATTGGCAGTGAGAAAATGGTTTCCGTATGCCAGTGCCAGATTCTTTCCCGTCTCTCCGGTAGGAAACGACTGGTTGACGGTAATCTTCTTCTCACTTCCATCTATGGTAAAACGCAACCCGGTGCCTTTCCCTTTTTCTTGCAGATAAGCGGTAAGCACATCTTTTGTTCCGTCAGAACTGTCCTCCACAAGGTTGAGAATTGTTTTCGACGTCCCCCAATGTACAGCCGTATCGTCTTCTGCCACTTTCTTTTTCAGTTTTTTATTTTTCTTGATAATCTTCTTCCAGTTGCTTTTCTTTCCTAAAATGTAGGACACCTGCGGTTTATTTCCGGTCAGTGCCTCTAATTTCATAATGCCATCCGGTTTCGAGCAGGCAACATAAACGCTGCCACCTATCGGAGTAGATAATGAACCGGCACTTACCCCTTTCGGGAACGTATATACCTTTTTCGTTTTTCCGGTTTGAAAAGATGCTGAAACAAGATAGTCTCTTCCCTTTTTCGTTACAAGGCAGTAAATATTATCATAACCATCATAACTGAAATCACGAATTTTTCCATACCCCTTCACTTTTACGGCACCCAGAACCATGCCTAAAGAAGATACCTTCGCCACTTTGGTATCCGATACGGAATACACAGCGCAGTCCCCGGACTGATAAATCCGGCAGCCTTTTCCGGACTCTGTCGTAATCACATCACGAAGAATACCGGAATTGTCATAAACAGAGATGCCGCTTCCCTCAGAAGGAAAGAGGAAAAACATGCCGTTTTCACAAGATTCCTTGCTCGTTCCCCCTTCCACCGAAAGTTTTGTCGCTGCGGCAGAAGAAGGAACATTGTACTTATAGGTAACCCGGTCTCTCTGATTGCCGGAGCTGTCTAGAACATCAATAATAATGTAATTCACCATGCCGGGTACCAGACCGGACACGATAAATTCATGGGAGGTGGAAAGATTATTTTCCTTTCCGCTGTCCACATAACGAACATGGTCCGGAATCGTTTCGTCTGCCACCGTAATGGTATAACGCACCATGCCTGAATATTTTGTGTCAAAATTAAAATAAAAGCTGTTTTCATTCGTGCCAAACGGATTTGCTGCTATCAGCGGCGATTCCAGACTGACCGATTTTTTCTTTAACACCCGGTCTAATCGCTCTCTGGCTGCCGTAGAGGTAGCCACCTCATATACATCCTTGCTGTCAAAATTCAGAACATTCTTTTCGTCGCCGGAAAGTTTTAACTCCGTCGCATTGTCATCCGTATCAAAACGATACGCCCGGTCATCTGACTGGTCACTTTGCTCCGCCGTAATTTTTTCCTTGAACGTGTCCGTCACGCTCCCACCGCGGTTTAACAGATAAATTCCAACACCCGTCAGTACTGCCAGCACAACAAGGGTAAGCAGCATCGGTTTTAGCACTTTTTTCATTGCCTTATCTCCTTATTTAGTAAACACTCAAACTCATCCATCGGCATGGGACGTGCATACAAATATCCCTGCGCCATATCGCAGCTGATATCTCTCAGATAATCCGCCTGAGATTCCGTCTCAACGCCTTCGCAAACTACATGTTTATCCAACTCCTGAGTCAGCTCTACCGTTTTACGGATAATAATTTTGCTTTTCTCAGAAGTCTCTGTTTCGTCCAAAAAGGACTTATCAATTTTAATAACATCTACCGGCAATTCTTTTAAAAGATTTAAGGAAGAATAACCGGTACCAAAATCATCGATGGACCAGCGTATCCCTGATTTCTTCAGTTCGCCCATCATTTCAGCCATCTCGGTAAGATTGTCCTGAAAAATTCTCTCTGTTAATTCCAGTTCAATATACTCGCAGGGAATATCGTATTTGCCTAACACCGATGCGATTTTGGATACATATTGGTTGTCTTGCAGCAGTACACGTGACTGATTGATGGAAATGGAAACACAGTACTGTCCGGCTGCCTCTCTCCGCTTAATCATTTCACACACTTTTTCCAGCATATAAAAATCCAGCTCCGCAATAAATCCATCCTCCTCAAAAATAGGAATAAATTCATCCGGATATACCATGGTGCCATCGTCGTGAATCCAGCGGCACAGTGCCTCTGCTCCTACGATTCGCTCCGTACGGAGAGAATATTTCGGCTGGATATACACCTTAAATTCTCCATGCTCCAATGCCCCCTGCATATTGTCCTCAATCACTTTTGCTTTTTCTATTTTCGCAAAGGTGAAAGCGTCATAAAAAATAATTTGAGAGCTTTTGTTTTTCCGCAGTGCCTTTCTCACCAGATTCGCGTGCTCCACCATCTTCTGGGCATCCTCTTTTAAGTCGGATAATTCATACACGCCAATGCCCAGTTTCGGAGAGGCGTCCGGATAGTGTTCTGTTACTTTCTTGCGAAAATCCAAGCACAGCTGATTCAGTTTCTGCTCCAACTGTTTTCTGTCCTCATAAGAAACGAGGACAAGGAAATGGTCTGCCACACTGCGGCAGCAAATCTTCACATCCGGGCTGAACGTAGTCAGCATAGTAGCGAGTTGACAGAGAATTTTGTCTGCAATCTTTAGTCCATATATATTATTTACTCTCTCAAAATGTGCCACATCCGTACAAAACATGGCATAGTTTCCCGTCGGCTGACTTTTCAGCAGTTTCTTAACTTCTTTTTTGTATGTCTCCAGCGTATACAAGCCGGTGAGAATGTCATACTGGTTCTGGCGTCGCATATCATCTGCCATGTGATGAATGGAATTGCCGTTAATCGCTCCTTCCAAATTTTCAAAATTCTCTCCTCTGAGAGACGTATGTAAGGAAACAATCATTGGTTTTCCTTCCTCCGTCAAAACCAGAGAGGCAAAACGCAGCCGCGAATAAAACAAATGCTGGGGATGGTGCATCCGAACCTCTAACTCCCCGCAAACGCTGAAACACTCTTCGTTTATCATCGTAGAATCCACTGCCATTACTTCAATCACGCAGTGCTTGGGAAGTCCACTGAGTTCCTTCTCAAGTAAACTTTTAAATTCCTCCCTTCCATGTGCTACATAATATTCTTCGGAACCGGTCCAGCGAATATCTTCGCTTACATTTTCCAAAGCCTCTTCCATATTTCTTGTTGAATACAAGGAGCAGAAATGATTTAACACAATCTGCTTAACCTGCTCTTCCATCACTCCACGTCTTGCTGCACTAATCTGCCTAACCTCTGTTGCCAATTTTTTACCTCCTGTCATCCTCTTTCTCTTATGTTGCTATTTTTATTGTTTAACGGTCCCACTTGTCGCACAGTGCGTTAATCTGGTCCGTAAACTTAGCAGTATCTTTATTGCTGAGGCCTTTATTTTTGCGAATCACCGCAATCAATCTCTGACCTGCCGTCATCAGCCTCTCAAACATATCACTGGCACGTTTTCCTGCTGCCGTCTTCTTTGCAACAGCAACCGGTTCTGCCTCCCGGATAAACTCTCCGGAAATCAAATCAAACACCGTTCCACTGTAAGGAGCCGAGGCAATATACCCGGAATCCTCCAAAGTGGAAACGAAAGAATCACATACTTTATTTTCGCCATGAACGACAAATACCCTCTTAGGCGGTTTCTCCGTAAAACTGTTAATCCACTTCAGCAAGCCATTTTTGTCAGCGTGACCGCTAATGCCCTCAATCTTTGTAATCTTCGCCTTCACTTCAATCTGCTCGCCAAACAGTTTCACCTGTTCCAATCCCTCTAACATGGAACGCCCTAACGTTCCCACTGCCTGATAACCGACAAAAACGATTGTACTCTCCGGACGCCACAGATTATGTTTCAAATGATGTCGGATTCGTCCTGCCTCACACATACCGGACGCTGATAAAATCACCTTCGGCTGCATATCAAAATTAATCGCCTTGCTGTCGTCACTGGTTATGGATAATTTCAATCCCGGAAATCCTATCGGATTCACATCTTTTTCCACCAACGCCCTTGCCTCGTCATCAAAGCACTGCTGAACATTTTTTCCAAATATGTTAGTCGCCTCTACTGCCAGCGGACTGTCTACATATACCTCGAAATCCGGATTTGCCGTAACAAGATTCTGCTCTTTAATCTGTCGGATAAAATAAAGCAATTCCTGAGTTCTTCCTACCGCAAAAGATGGAATAACCACATTTCCGCCTCGTTCCAGTGTTTCCTGAATAATGGCGGCAAGCTCGCCTACATAATCCGGTTTATCCACGCCATGAAGACGGTCACCATACGTGGATTCCATGACTACATAATCTGCCGCTTTCGTATACACCGGGTTTCGAAGGATCGGCTTGTTGAAATTCCCAATATCGCCGGAGAACACAACACATCTCTCCTGATTTCCCTCTCTGGCAAAAACTTCAATTGAAGAAGAGCCGAGCAAATGTCCCACATCAGTGAACCGCACCGTCACTTCATCACAAATATGTACTTTTGTATCGTATGCACAAGGTATCAAAAGACGAATGGCTCCAATCGCATCCTCCATTGTATAAAGCGGTTCATAACTCACACCGCCGGACCGCTGTGCTTTCCGATTACGCCACTCTGCCTCAAACTGCTGTATGTGAGCACTGTCACGCAACATAATCCCACAAAGCTCTGCTGTAGCCTTTGTGGCATACACCTGACCACGAAACCCTCTGGCGTACAGCATAGGTAAAAGTCCCGTATGGTCAATGTGGGCGTGTGTCAGTAAAATAAAGTCAAGCTCCGAAGGATTTACCGGTATCTCCTGATTTTCAAAAAAATCCTGCCCCTGCTCCATACCGATGTCCACGCAAAACTTTCTCTCCCCTACTTCCATATAGTGGCAGCTCCCTGTCACCTCGTGGTCAGCACCAATAAACTCTAATTTCATACTATACCCCCTCCTTGTCTATTGTCCGTATTCTGTCTGCCAACCTGATAACGCACTCAAAAGACTACTTCTATTATACTTGATTTCCCCCGGTTTGGCAAGAACACAGTTGAATCTTCAGGCAAGCTTTGGTATAATAAAATTACCGAACAGTAACATAACAAAAAGGGGGTTACTATGAAAGATAAACGAATTGTCGTTGCTCTCGGCAGAAACGCTTTTGGCGAGACTTTCCCGGAGCAGCAAAAGAATGTTAAAAAAGCAGCAGAATCCATCGCTGATTTGGTAGAACAAAAATATCAAATTGTTATTACCCACAGCAACGGACCGCAGGTAGGTATGATTCAGACAGCCATGACGGAGTTTTCTCGTCTTGACTCCCGCTATACCGTTGCACCGATGTCACTCTGCGGTGCCATGAGTCAGGGTTATATCGGATACGACCTCCAGAACGCTATCCGCACAGAGCTGTTGAACCGAGGCATTTTCAAGCCGGTATCTACAGTCATCACACAGGTCCGCGTCGATCCTTTTGACAAAGCATTTCAGCACCCGACAAAAGTAATCGGACGTATTATGAATAAAGCGGATGCAGAGGCAGAAGAAGAAAAGGGAAATCATGTTGTCCCGGAGGGAGACGGCTACCGACGTATCATCGCCTCTCCTCGCCCGATTGATATTTATGAGATTGACGCCATCACAGCACTTCTGGACGCCGGACAGCTTGTTATCGCCGCCGGCGGCGGTGGAATCCCGGTGATGGAGCAGGGAACGAACTTGAAAGGCGCCAGTGCTGTTATTGAAAAAGATTACACCGCAGCCAAACTAGCTGACATGATTGACGCCTCTCACCTTCTCATTCTGACCTCGAAAGAACAGGTAACCACTGATGACGGCAGCAAAACGCTGGGTGTTATCTCTGTTGATGAGGCAATCCGGCTGATTGATGAGGGAAACTTTAATCCCCTTACCACGCTGCCAAAGATTGACGCCAGCGTAAGTTTCGTGTCCTCCGGTGAGGGAAGAACCGCTATTATTACTAAGTTGGAAAATGCTTATCAGGGTATAAAGGAACGGATTGGCACTATCATAAAATAAGGGAGTGCCGTAAAAATCAACCTTAAATACAAAGAATCCAATCGACTCGAGAAGAAGTGATGCTACGCATCAAATTCTCTCGCTGATTGGATTCTTTTTAACTTAACTGCCAAATTTACTTTTCTTCTGTTAAGGACGGATTCTGGTATAGTTTCCGTTCTACTCTTCTTTTTAATTTTGCTACGGTTCGCAATACTTCGTCTGCATTTGTTTCTAACGCCACTTCCTCGATTTCTTCGAGTATGCTCAATTGGTCAAACAGATAACCATTATACTCTTTTTCGTTTGTCGGCATACAACCACCTCCCTAATTTTAGCCTGCTTCACTTATCACTATGTTATGTAGTGTAATTGTAACATCATTTTGTAACATTGTAAACTCACTAATTCTGCTTGCGGACAATTTTGTATTCGTCATCGGTCTGGTAAAACGGGCAGGAATCGTAGGACGAGCTGAAAAATCTCGCCATCTCGTCTTCGTCGAGATTTACTTCGCACTCAGCATAGCCATCTTCATCATAAACATAAAAAGCACAATATTCACAACTTGACATACGCTACCTCATTTCCAGCAATTTTTCATCCAGCCACAGTTTAATTTTCAGGCTGTCGCTCGTGGACATCTCCTGAACATTTTCCACTTCCATATCGGGAATCTCCAGTTTCCGGTCCACTGTTCCCAGTGCAATATCCACAGCAGCTTCAGCATACTCCTCCTCACGCAAAAGAAGGGTTACCTGCCCCAAAGAAAACGTCACCGAATTTCCCATATTTAAGTCTTTAATGGAACCGCTGGCAATGAGGGTCCAAAGATTCTCTCCCTTATACCCCAGTTCACCGTCTAAGCAAACGGAGTTATCGGAGGAATCAATGCTCTCAGTAAAGGTTCCACTGACAAAAGATGCTCCGTCTTTCTGCAAATCAACAGTAAGTTTTAAACTGTGCTCTATACTATTATCTGCATCTTCTGAAGTCAACTGCAACTCATAACAATGCTCCTGATATGTCATTTTTGCCTTTAAGGAAATTTTGTCCTGTTCATCCTCGTCAGTAAAATCTAACTGGAAATCCAGTGAAATCTTAGAGTTTTCTGCCGTCCCGCTTATCTCGGTCAACCGGTCGTCTTCCCCATATACGTCAATAACCCACCGGGTATCTTCTTCTGCCTTTATGCGGTAACCATCTTTTCCGTCAGCGTGAATTTTATCCACTGTCATTTTATCCATCAAAATGGAACACTGTTCTTTTACATAAGTTATGAGCGATTCATTTTCGGATAAATCCTCGTAGTTCCACTGTAACATCGTTTCCGGCAAAACCTCCGGAAGAACGACATCGATTTCCCCACCCTCTTTTTCGTATAAATCACAAATGAGTTTCGGTGTATCCTCGCCGAGGCTGATGGACGTATTTGCCAGCTTTTTGCTGCTGTCATAATTTGAATCAATAACAAGCGTACCCTCGGAAAGAAGTGGAGAATCCGACTGAATATCGGTGGCAGTGATTTTTATGCTGCCGCCCTTTTCCACCCATGTCTGGTACATTTTATCGAATCCCACATACTCACTTGTGGTAGCTTGATTTATCTTTTCCGGCACTTGAGCCAGCAATTTCATCACTTTTATTTTGTCAGAAACGAAAGCACCAGAAACAATCAGTATGCCCAAGGTGATGATTGCAGCAATTATAAGAACTGCTGCCGTTCCTAATATCATTTTGCTCTTTTGAATCTTCGGTGTTTTCATTATTTTTTCTTTCCTTTTACACGAATCAGACAGGATTTCTTTTTATTTCCATAATATGCATAAATACGGACTTTTCCTGCTTTCTTTGCTTTCACCCTTCCGGATTCGGACACAGTGGCTACTTTTCTGTTGGACGAACGCCATTTAATGCCGTTTTGTACGCGGGAAAGTGACGCTGCCGCTTTCATTTTGTAACTCTGTCCCACCCGAAGTGTCTTTGTTTTTGCGGTAATCTTCAATGTGCTAATCTTACCAAGATAATTCTTTACCTCCGAAGACGCAGCGGAACGGTAAAGGTCGGTAAAGGAAAATAACACGTAGCCTTCTGTATTTCCGCTTTGAATCATTTTCAGCTGGCTCAAAATATTACTGGATTTCTTCGTCCAGCCCGGGTCCTCTGTCAGACTGCACCCGGCTTTATATAAAGCAAGACCTATGTACATGGGAACATCGTTCGTGTTCAGTTTACGCCATTTTTCCAGACGTTTTGAAAAAAGTTTTGTCTTCTTTCCATTCATGATGTACTGGTCTGACCAGTATATTTGAGGAACAATATAGTCGATATACCCATCCTCTGACATCCATGTTTTCACATCCGCCCCAATTTTCTCACAGTAGGAAACATCTCCCGCCGGACTGATACCGAACAGCAGCCCTTCATCTTTCGCCTTTACGGCAGAATAGACCGCCTTCACCATCTTATTTACGTTTTTCATCCGGTCTGCTTTTTTCACTTCGTTGTACTTCTTTTCATTGGTCGGATAAAAATAATCGTCAAAATGAATACCATCTACATCATAGTTATCCAAAATTTCCTGAACCTGAGACACAATTCGCCTTGTCGTTGATTCCGCTGCCGGGTCCAGCACTTTTTTCTGTGTCACCCGGTACGGATTCATCCATGCATGAAATTGAATCCCATACTGATGGGAATAGGATACGAGAATTTCCAGCGGGTCATAGGACAATGCCTTTCCACCCTTGGATATTCTCTTACTCCATCCCACAATCTTTGATGGGTAAATCGCATCATCATAAGACCTTACATGAAAATAAACTGTGTTGCAGCCATTGGACTTAATGCGGGAAAAGAGCCGCTTTGCGTTGGCTCGAAATTCACTCTCTGATACATTGCTCAATCCCAAGTCCTCATATTCAAAACAAGATACCCAGACACCTCTTGTACTGAGTGTGCCGGCTTTCACATCTGTCTTTTGCCCCATTCCTAAAACAATTGCAGCCACGAAAAGGGCTACTGCCATCCATAAACGTTTCACACAAATCCCCCTTGTCTGTGATAGATTACTTACATTCTATGCAGAGTGCATAAAACAACATCACACAATTATACACGATTTGTTAGAAATATGCAAATGTTCTGTTTGGAGTTGTAGTTTTCAGATTTGTCACTGTTCTTTTTAATATGTGAGCGGATTAATCAAGTCAAGTGCTTCCGGATTAGTACCGATATATCCGGAACCCGGTCCCGGAGAGATATCATTATCCACCCACTTCCCGTCAATATAGGCGGCACACCACATATGTTGTCCTGTGCTGTAAGTCAGCTTCTTATATTCCCAGCCAAGTTTTTCTGTCAATCGGCATTGAAGAGAATAAGCAGTGCTACAATCTCCAATCCCCTGTATAAAGAATGGGGCAACGGACATCGTGCGTTTTGCCTTGTATTCCTTTATCACCTTATAATGATAGGTATTATAGGTTATGTCCTTATATACCCCTTCAGAAGGAAACCAATATCGCCTCGTCTCAACCGCCGGATACCATTCTACCATCGACTCCGTATATCTAAGACCTGCGTGCTCCGGCATATACCAGTAACCTTCTCCCTCATATAGAATCCGGCTAAACTCATCGAATCCCATCGGCACGGTCCAAGTTCTGTAATTCGTAACCTGAGTCTCCGCAATCATGTCAGTTGCCTCATCCTGTGCTTGAAGCCATATTCTTTGATCCTTTGTCCATGTAGTCGATGAGTGAGTGTCTGTGCCAGCCTCTACTTTATTCTTTGCGTTATCAACCGCTTTGTCTAAAAACTTGTCATATTCTTTCTCTGAATCCAGTACCCCGTCAATCGTGAAAGAACCCGCATAGGCAAATCCCTTATCTCCTTCCTCACCTAACTGTTCATAGATATAGAACGTATTGGAACCTTCATTCAACTGCTTGAGAGATGTTACGTATCCGCCTTCTACGGCAGAACTGTCCTCATTCAGATAAGCAATATCATCATACACATTCTTCGTAAAGAACAAGTTGGAACTTGTGAAAAGCCACGATGTTTTATCCACAATCCATATATGTCCCGGATTCGGATTTTCCGTTTTCACATAAAGTGCATAATTTAAACCAGTGTACAACTGATACGTTTTTTCTTTGATGAGTTTCGTTTCATAAGTATATTCCGGCTCCGGACTCACTATTGTAATATTATATTTTATCTGATTGTTGTCATCCAAGCTTATCAACACAGAAGTCGTACCTACCTGTCTTGCCTGCATCCAAAGACAATAATTGGATTCCTCTCTCAATTGGTCTTCCGGCTTATTCTTGTCGATAAACACCCATGAAGTGTAAACGGTGCTTCTGTCATCGGACACAACGTACTTTACATTGCTTCGGACTACGTCCGTAAAACTTCTGCGTTCTCCATAATTCATTGTAATATTTTTCTCTTCTACATTTGGTGCAGCCGTTGGCGTCGGCACGGTATTCTGAGTAGCACTATTATACCTGCTGTTTGTGGTGCCGGTATCTGTACTCGACATATCGGTGCGAAGACGAATGGACTTCACTATCTTTTGATAAGAAACCGATGCATATACCTTTTTGGCTTTTTTACCTTTTTTGCCTTTCACTGTTCGATAAGGTTTTACGGCAAGATAAATACGCTGGGACTTTTTGATTGCAATTTTGCAAGTCGCAAAGGTCTTATTGTTACCCTTTACGCTTTTTATCGCCTTATAAGAACCTTTCTTCGCTTTGCTGTAGTAAACTGTGTAACCGGAACAATTTGCGGAAACCTTCTTCCACCTTATCCGGACAATAGCAGTACCACTCGCATAAGAAGCCTGTCTTATGGTCATTATCGTGGTTCTGGCAGGTCTTGTCACCTTATTTCCTTTCGCATAAGAATAACTCGGCAGCCATGTAATTGCCAATACAAAGATTAGAATAAAACTAAAAATTCTCTTCATAAAAATAACACTCCTTTTTCTACATATGCCACGAAAAACAGAAAACACCGCACACGCAGCATATACAAAATATGTAAATATCCCGAAAGATATTTTATACCAAAAAGGAAAAAAAGCAAGCGGCACGATTCAACCGATGCGAAACGGAAACGCTGCGCGTTAAATTTTGTCACTGGTTGAATCGTGCCGCTTATTTAACCATGCTGAGACTTTTGGGTAAGATTTTCTCTTATTCTTTATACTCACACCTCTTAATAAACAGAATCGCTTTTTTTATTTGACCTGTTTAGGTACAAATTCCAACTTGAGTATCATTCCCATTCCATCAGCCAGCCTTTTCAAGGTAGATAATGCCGGATTGGCATTACCAGTTTCAATTTTACTTATATCCGACTGATTAATTCCTGTGCGTTCAGCAAGTTCCTTTTGTGTCAGATTACTATTTTTTCTTGCGTCAATGATAGCCTGAATTGTATCATATTCAGGTTCCAAATCGTCCCATTCTTTCTTAAATTCGGGATTTTCCAACTGCTCATTTAAATATTCTCTAAAATCACTCATACCTACAGCTCCTTTCCCGCCAAATAGTCAGCTCTATACTTCTTTGCTAATTCAATCTCACGCTGAGGGGTCTTCTGAGTTTTTTTAATAAAACCATTTGTAATTATTATTTTATGCCCGACAACGAAAAAATATAAAGCTCTTGTAATGTCAGAACCTTGTATCACTCTTAATTCAAAAATACCATCACCCAAATATTTAGAATACGGTTCTCGCAGTTCATTTCCGTTTTGTTCCAACAACAACACAGCCCTCAATAATTTTGCCCTCATCTTATTATTTAATGAATCTAAAAAATCTTTTATCGGGCATGAACCATCCACTTTCTGATAAAACTCAATTTGAAAAATTTGCAATATCACACTGCTCCCTTCATTTTTCATTATATGGGTTATATCCCATACTGTCAAGCTATTAACATTCCATATGTGATTTTTTCCATTAGTATATTTAATTAACTGATGTTTTTATTTCCCCCTACGCCAAGGACAATGTCACTTTAAATACATCCCCATCGACAGCAATCTCCATCTTACCGCCGCACAGTTCTGTCATTTCTTTGGCAATGGCAAGTCCGAGTCCGCTTCCTTCGGTACTTCTTGCCCGGTCTCCCCGGATAAAGCGTTTCACAATTTCCTCCTCGTCAAAATCCATTTCATAGGAGGCTACATTTTTTATTTCAATCCGCACAGAATTTTTCTCCAGACGATAGCGGATATGCACCCTTGTGCCGGACATCCCGTATTTCAAAGCATTGTCAATGAGGTTCTGCAATACCCGGTACAATTTCTGTCCGTCATTTTCGATAATTCGTGTGTCCTCGTCATATTCGGGCACGATTTTTACCGGAGATTTTTCAATGCGATATTCCATGTCTGCCAATGTCTGAATTAAAAGTTTCTTTGTATCGACCGGAGCTTTTTCCACCGGCATATTTCCACTGGACACCTTTGACAAAAGAAAAATGTCCTCCACCATTTTTTTCAGACGGTCCGATTTATCCGCCAGCACTTTTACATAATCCCTCGCTGCATCACTCATCTCCTCCTTTTCCAACAGCTCAATATAACTGATAATAGAAGTAAGCGGTGTCTTCAAATCATGGGACACGTTCGTAACCAGCTCCACCTTCATTCGCTCTGCCTGTAACTGCTCCTCCGCAGATATCTCCTCGATTTCACGAATAATGGCGTCCGTTCCGTCACGATAAGTCAGCACTGCCCGACAGATAAAATAAAATGCGAAAAGCAGACCGAAAATGCCGAGCCAACGCCATACAAACCAGCCCAGTATCACAAATATCACACCCGCTGCCGCCAATACGGCACAGACTACTCCCGTAAACCTAAATCTTTTTTTATTTTTATCCTCCAGCTCACAATCCCTGTATTTTTCTCCCGTCATCCTGCTGCGAATTGCCTCTTTCCCTTGATACAGACACCAATAACTTCTTCCCCATTCTCGTTTCCGGCATTTCAGAATTAAGGAACCCAGCCCCCACAGACAAACAATGGTCGGCAGTGCCGGTATGACACCCCCTCGAACAACACCGGAAAACAAGTTCCGATCGCTATATATCGGAATGACAAGCACATGAGTCAGGACAAAGAAAAGGGAAACCGCACCCGCCAGCACAGCCAGCAGCGTCACTTCATAATATTTCGGCGTCCATCTTTTTTTTGTAGCTGCCAGAACAAGCAGCACAAGAAAAATCAATTGAAACAAAAGCCCGGCTGCCAAAAAGACATAGGATATTTTGATCGTCCTCTGAATTTTCTGTAACGAGGTTTCTCCTGCTTTCAGCAACTCACTCGGATAATATAAAATCATTTTTCTCGTACCGGAAAGATAATCCTCCGGTCTTTCTTTTCCCACTATATCTTTTGCCGCATCCGGTCCATACTCCAGTTTCACGCCGTCCCAAATATAATAGCAGGTATACCTCTCTTTACAATACGCCACCGCCTCATTCCATGTAGCATTGCTCTGCTCAACGACACCATTGTATTTCTTTTGATTTTCCTCATAAATATTCCGTAACTCACCCGAATTGGTTTCTATGTTCTTAGAACGGCTCTCTACAGATAAATATCTGCCCTGACTTTCATCAATCGCTAATAAATAACCATGATTGGTGCCTAAAACATCCAAAACCGTTTCACTGTGAAGTCTGGACTCTGTATATTGCTTCTCCTTCAGGCAGCGAAAACCATCCGTAAAATGATACCCCGCCGGGTAAACAGAGTCAGCCAGCACCCAGCCGGCATAACAACAAACAATTGCTAAAAAAAGCCCACACCATAATAACGCATAAATTTTTTTACTCTCTCTCAATTTTGTAACCAATGCCCCACACCACCTTTAAATATCTGGGTTCCTTCGGGTTAATCTCGATTTTCTCACGAATCCGGCGGATGTGAACCATCACTGTGTTCTCCACAGAATAAGCGTCCTCCTGCCACACTCTTTCATAAATTTCCTCCGCAGAAAATACCCGCCCCGAATTTTTCATCAACAGTTTCATAATTTTGTACTCGGTGGCGGTCAGTTTAACCGGCTCCCCATTCACCGTAAGCTGTTTTGTCTCGGTGTCCAGCACCAGACCTCCCACTTCCATCCGGTGGTCTTTTTCCGTTCCATGACAATCTCCAAGACTCATATAACGGCGGAGCTGTGCCTTAACGCGGGCAATCAACTCCTGTGAGGAAAATGGTTTCGTGATATAATCGTCGGCTCCCATGGTAAGACCTAAGATTTTATCACTCTCCTCCGATTTGGCAGACAATAAGATAATGGGAATATTTTTCTTCTCCCGAATTTTCATTGTAGCAGATAAACCGTCCATATTTGGCATCATAATGTCCAGAAGAATCAGCCGGACTTTTTCCTGCATAACAATGTCCAATGCCTGCTTTCCATCATATGCCCTCAACACGCCATAGCCTTCACGTTCTAACATTTTCGCCATGGCTGTCACGATATCCCTATCGTCATCTGCTACAAGAATCTGTATTGTCTCCATTGCCGCCCCATTCTCCTTTCCTGAGTACAAATATACCTTATCAGACAGTTCTTTTGAAAAAGTCGATGAAAATCTTACAAAATTCTTACGACCACTGCGCCTCAAACAGCTTTTTATAAAATCCGCCCTGCTGTAAAAGCTGCTCATGATTTCCCTGCTCGATAATTTTGCCATCCCGCATGACAAGAATGACATCCGCCTCCTGAATGGTAGACAGACGGTGGGCAACGATAAAACTCGTCCGTCCCTCCATCATTTTGGCAAATGCTTTCTGGATTCTCATTTCTGTACGGGTATCAATGGAAGAGGTCGCCTCATCCAAAATCAACATTGGCGGCAGACACAACATCACACGTGCGATACATAATAACTGTTTCTGTCCGGTGGAAAGATTTCCGCCATCTTCTCCGATTACCGTATCATACCCCTGCGGCAATCGTTTAATAAAGCTGTGGGCGTAGCTGGCTTTTGCCGCCCGGACAATTTCCTCCTGCGTCGCCTCCGGGTAACCCATAGCGATATTTTCCCGTATGGTTCCCCGTTTCAGCCATGTCTCCTGTAAAACCATGCCGTAATTATTTCTCAGGCTCTCACGTGTAATCTTACGAATTTCTTCTCCCGCTACCCGGATTTCTCCCTGATTTACATCATAAAATCTCATCAACAGATTAATGAGCGTCGTTTTACCACATCCAGTTGGTCCGACAATGGCAACCCTCTGTCCCGGCTCCACATGAAGATTAAAATCTTCGATTAGTTTTTGCTCCGGCTCATAAGAGAAAAATACATCTTCGATGTCCACTCTGCCATCCGCTTTTTGCAAAACGACAGCATTGTCCGGCTCCGGTATTTCAATTTCCTCTTCAATCAATTCCAAAATCCTTCCCGCACAGGCAATGGCATTTTGCAGCTCTGTCACAACACCGGAAATCTCGTTAAACGGTTTTGTGTACTGGTTCGCATAACTGAGAAAGCACGATAGCTGACCGACGGAAATGCCGCCACGCACAGCATAAATTGCCCCGAAAATACCGACACTGGCATATACGAGACTGTT
This sequence comes from uncultured Eubacterium sp., assembly GCA_964518785.1. Lineage (GTDB taxonomy): Bacteria > Bacillota > Clostridia > Lachnospirales > Lachnospiraceae > Eubacterium_F. The sequence goes on along the minus strand of CAZFHT010000019.1, from coordinate 9,232 downwards.
GACAAAGCGGGTACATGGATTTGTGAGGGATGAGAAAAAGATTCCCTTCAGTGAATATTCCTGAAGTTTCTCGTTGATTTCATCAAACCGGCTCATCGCCTCCTCCTCGTGTCCAAACGCCTGAACAACTTTCTGGTTTCCAATCATCTCCTCCACCAGTGCAGTCTGTTCCCCCCTTGCCTCGGACTGTAAACGAAACATCTGATACGTTCTCTTTGCAATAAAATTTGCCACGAGAAAAGAAACCGGCGTAATCACTACCACGACAATCGTTATCGGAACATTGACACTCAGCATAAAGCCCAGTGTACCAAGAATGGTTATGATTCCGGTGAACAACTGGGTAAAGCCCATAAGAAGTCCGTCAGCAAACTGGTCTGCGTCAGCGATAACACGACTGACAATTTCCCCGTAAGAGTGGCTGTCAATATATTTCAAAGGAAGTTTTTCAATCCGTTCAAAGGCATCACTGCGGATATCTCTCACCACCCCATAAGTAATCTTATTGTTGCACACATTCATAATCCACTGTGCCGCCATCGTTATGACAACTGCCATGGCTATTTTCTTGCAGATAATCAAAACAGCGTCAAAATCCACATTCCCTTTGTCGATAATATAATCAACGGCATTTCCCGTAAGAATCGGAATATATAACGTCAGTGCCACCGTCACCACCGCCAAAAACAAGGACAAAATAAGATAGAACCAATAACGGCGGATATATTGCAAAACCTTCTTTATCGTCTCCTTTTGTGACATCCTAGTGCGCCCCCTTTCCATACTGGCTCTCATAGATTTCCTTGTAAACTTCACAGCCGCCCAGCAATTCCTCGTGAGTTCCCATGGAAACCATTCTGCCGTCATCCAAAACAAGAATCTTATCTGCATTTCTCACAGAGGCGGCTCTCTGCGATACGATAAACAGTGTCATACCTTGTAACTCCTCCCGAATTGCTTTCCGAAGAGCTGCGTCAGTTGCGTAATCTAACGCCGACGCACTGTCATCCAAAATCAAAATCTCAGGTTTGCGTACAAGCGCTCTGGCAATGGCAAGCCGCTGTCTCTGTCCGCCGGAAAAGTTTCGTCCCTCCTGCTCCACCGGTTCGTCCAGACCAAGTTTCTTCTTTTTCACAATTTCCTCCGCCTGAGCAATGCGGAGAGCCTGCCACATTTCCTCTTCCGAAGCGTCTGCCTTTCCCCAGAGAAGGTTCGAGCGAATTGTCCCCTCAAATAAGACCGATTTTTGCAGAACAATTCCCACCTTACTTCGAAGTTCCTTCAAAGAATACTGTCCGGTTTCCACTCCATCCACCAAAAGTCTTCCCTTTGTAATGTCATAAAACCGGGGAATCAAATGAACAAGAGAAGTTTTTCCGGAACCGGTACCGCCAATGACACCAATCGTTTCTCCTTTTTTTACAGAAAAACTTATGTCCGACAGGGACTCCTCCACAGCACCCGGATAAACCAGACTTACCCCATCAAAAAGAATTTTTTCCTCTCCGTCTGTTTTCGGATGTTCTGTTTGTTCCGCCTCTTTCAGCCCCGGCTGCATTTCAAAAACCTCCTGAATACGGTTCCCACACGCCACTGCCTTGTTAATGCTGACAATGAGATTCGCCAGTTTCACCAGTTCAACTAAAATCTGGGACATATAGTTAATCAGTGCGACCACTTCACCCTGTGTCAGAACTCCGATATTAACATGAACTGCTCCCATCCAGATTAAGGCGATAATCGCTCCGTTAATGATAATATAAGTAATCGGATTCATCAGGGCAGAAATTCTTCCCACCAACATCTGAACCTGATTGAGCCGCTGGTTTTCCTCATCAAAGCATTGCTTTTCCTCCGCCTGCTTGTTAAAGGAGCGAATCACTCTCGCCCCGGTCAGATTTTCCCTCGTCCTTCCTAAAATCTGGTCCAGTGCCGCCTGCACATTTTTATAAAGAGGAATACTGATAAGCATGACGCCAAAAACCACTACCGCCAGCAGCGGAATGGCAATCACAAATACGAGTGCTGCCTTTACATCAATGGTAAATGCCATAACCATGGCACCCAGTATAATAAAAGGAGAACGCAAAAACAGACGCAGCACGAGATTCACTCCACTCTGTACCTGATTCACATCACTTGTCATGCGGGTAATCATGGTAGAGGTTCCCACTTGGTCCAAATCACCAAAGGACAATTTCTGAATATGAGCGAACAACTCATGTTTTAATTTTGTAGAAAATCCAACGGCTGCTTTTGCCGCAAAATACTGAGCAGTGAGCGACGCCGATAGTCCGACAGCCGCCAGCAGGACAAGAACACCTCCCATTGTGAAAATGGTGTGGTAATCTTTTTCCACAATACCCACATCAATAATCTGTGCCATAACAAGCGGCACAAAGAGTTCAAAAGACGCCTCGAGTAATTTAAATAATGGTGCGAGAATACTTTCTTTCCGGTATCCCCTCATAAAACGCAATAACTTTTTCATAGCAATCCCCAATCTTTTTTCTTATTTATTTTCTTTTCAACATATTTTTTACCATATTCACTCCATAGACAAAAGGATAGATTTTCAAAATCCGGCTAAGGAGTAAGTAAACAGCAGCTCCCACCACAATCTGAATTACAAGCAGAGCAAATATAGGAATCGGCAGAAGTCCAACTGCATATACGCATACCCCCATCACTGCCGCCAGCACAATGGATGGAATTAAATCTGCCAACTGCTCTTTGTAAGTGTAATCCAGATAACGCCGATTTGGGGTGGAATTCACAAGGGCGGCAAAGAAGGTCACAGCCATGCCCGTCCATGCAATCCACATAACGCCCTGATTCATTACAAGGACAAGAGTCAACAGGCCAAAACCTTTTTTTATAATCTCCATAATCAGCATGGTATGTCCCTTTCCCAGTGCTTTTACTGCCTGTATATTGGCTGTCTGTACCGGCTCTAACGCATACTGGATACAGGCAATCTGCATATACGACACACAGCAGAGCCACCGTTCGGAAAAGACAAGCGTGATAACCGGTTTTGCCACAACAAGCAGCCCAATCATTAGAGGCCACATAATATAAGAGCCTACCTGAATGGACAGACGAACCATTTTCTTCAACCCCTCCCGGTCATCCTGCTTTGTTGTCATAGCGGGAAAAAGAACGGAGCCAATGGACGAGTTCAGATTGGTGACAATGACATTCGGAAGTTTCTGCCCCTGATTGTAGTATGCCAAATCTTCAGAAGTATATAATTTTCCGATAACCAGTCCCCGAACCTGCTTGTATGTAGTGTTTATCAACTCAGACATGAGCATTTTCCATCCAAAACCAAACATGGATTTCATGCGGCTGAGGGAAAATTTTAAGACCGGACGCCATTTTACCGTAAACCAGAGAATCAGCGTGTCCATTGCTGAATTTGTGAGATACTGGGCAACCAAAGCCCATGGTCCGAAACCCTGATATGCCATAAGGATTCCCACCCCGGCAGAAACTACCGTTCCAATCAAGGTTGAGTAAAAAAATCTCTTAAAAAGCATATTTTTCTGGACATATGCCTGCTGAACCGAATTCACTCCCGCCAGCGGTAATTTCAACGCCATCACCCGGAGAATCGGCGTCAGAATCGGCTGCGAATAAAAAGAGGCGGCAAAAGGCGCGCAAAAGAAAACAATCCCGTACAAAAGCCACGACATTGTTACACTAAAGTAAAAGACAGAAGAAAAATCCAGATTATCTGCATCCTTCTTCTGAATCAAAGACTGTCCAAAGCCGCTGACAACGAATACATTGGCAATCTCAATAAATATTGTAATCATGGCTACCACGCCATAATCTGTCGGTAAAAGAAGTCTTGCCAAAATCATGGAAACAATGAAGGAAACCAATTGAGCACCGATACGCTCGCCAAATTTCCACACAAGTCCTGACAAGACCTTTCTCTGCAATCCTTCTTCTTTCATCTCTACTCCATCCGCACTTTCGTGCATTGAACTCTATCCGATTTTCTGTTTGTCAAATCCATAGGTATGCCGCATATGCTTATAAAGTCTCTCACAAGCACTGCCATCGGTAAAATCGTGATACCGTTTCTTCAATTCCCGCAGCGGCTCACAATCAATCGTGCCGTCTGCCACGTTCCGGACAAACGCCAGCACCTCCTCAAAGGACTCAATCTTCACGCCCTCCACATTGCCTGCCAGAGAATCAAACGGACAATCATACTTGCTAAAGTACTGTTCCCTGTCTCCTATCGTAAGTCCAATCGGACGTTCTGTCAACAAAAAATCATAATATACCGAGGAGTAATCGGTTATAAGTGCCTTCGCTTCTCCCAGCAGCTCATATAAATCCATTCCTTTTTTCCGCAAAAACTCATCATCCGCAATGAAAATGTTCTCTCGTGGTTCCTGCCGGAACAGAGACAACTCCTGCACCGGATGAGGACGGAAGTAAAGGCGGATTCCCCTCTCTCCCAACAACTGGTCCAGACGCTCTAACTGCTCCTGCGTCTGAATTTCCGGCATACCAAAAGGAAAGATCTGCGGAAGTCCGTCCTCCCGGTGAAGCCTGTGCTGGCGATAGGTAGGCATCCAGAAAATAAAATCACCTGACTCATGGGAATCAGCAGCCGAATTCACCAGTAAATCATCCCTCGGATATCCGAGAGAAAGCGGACTGTCCTTCGGCACTCCAATCTTATTCTCAAATATTTTGTTCCAAAAAAATGCTGTCGTGAGATATCCGTCCAACTCCCCAATCTTATCCTTATTGTGATAGTCTGGCGTAATTTTAATCAGCATACCATGACCGAGGTGGATTCTCACCTGCTTTTTTCTCCGCTTTTTTATATAAGTATTACTGTCAAGAATAAAACGACAGCGGTACAGAGCGAAAAAGCGTCTCCGCATTTCGCTCTGTCCACTGGCGTCTAAATAAAATGTCTTAACATGATAGGGCAACTCCGGTAATTCTCTTTCTTTATCGTGCAGCGCCCAGTAAATTCTATGTCTTTTGTTGAAGCCGATTGACAAAAGATACTGATAAAAAGCATTTGCATTATCCGTAAAATCCGGATGGCTCTCCAGTATCACATCATCCCGCATGGGAACCAGCGTCATCAGTTTTATGAAACATTTCTTAATTCCAGTCTTAATCCAGTCTTTCATGAAATCTCCTGTCTGTGAATGATATCCTCAATGACGCCGAACAGCTCCGGTTTTAATTCCTCTAACGAAACCGGCTCGTGATTCAAAATCACACTATAGCAGGTGGAGCTGATTAATTCCACAACCATGTATAACATTAAGTCCGAATTTCGGAAATGTCTTCCTGACTGTGCCAGCAAAATGTTATAGCCATCGTAAAAGCTATAGCCTCCGGTCTCCTCAATTTCTATCATCAAAGCATTGTGAAACACGCCCCAACTGAGATTCTTGGAGAGAAATTTTAACAGCATTTTATCATCATTCAACTGGTTAATTACCGAATCCGCAATGAAAATTACTTTTTCTTCAAATGTCCCCAATGTCTGATTTTCCAAATCCTCTGCTGCCCTCTGAAACAGCTGGGTTGCCTTGGAGGCAATCAATTTGTCCCTCAAATCAAATTTATCTTTGAAATAAAGGTAAAAGGTTCCCTTTGCCATGCTTGCTTTCTTCACAATGTCCGACACAGAAGTCTCATTAATTCCCTGAGAGGTAAATAAGGAAAAAGCAGCACTGAAAAGCGATTCCCTCTTTATTTTCTTCTTTTCATCCAACTTTCCCATCTGTGCACCTCATTCCTTATCTATCATTCCCGGTTGTCGTTCCTGCTATCCTGTCAGTCATTAGATACAGGTGCTGTCTCAATGATGAATTTCACTTCACCGTCCATGCTGTCACCGATACCACTAAAGTTTTTGTATTCTTTTCCGGCATCCAATACAGCGTTCAGACGGTCAATCGCTGTTTTCACATCATTTTGATATGTCTTATTGATTTTCTTTATACCTTCATCATTGAATTCTACCATACCATCATTCAATTTGGTAGCACCTTTTTCAAGTTTTCCACTGGCAGTATCCAGCTTATCAATACCGTTCAGCAGTTTCAGTGTAGCAGTTTCCAGACTCGTCGCCCCTTTATTTAACGACTGCATACCGCTATTCAATTTCTTGGCACTCTTCTTCATCTTCTTGCTTGCCTTTGTCAGTTTGTTTGCTCCACTGGTCAAAGCCTTGTCATTTTTTGTAAGTGTGTCGCCGCCCTCTTTTAGCTGTTTCACACTGGAAACAAGCGTCTTCGTGCTGCTCTTTAATTTACCGCTGGCGTCGGTCAGTGCCGAGGATTTTCCTGACAAGGTACTGAGTCCGTCCATAACCGTTGACACACCGCTGGATACTGCGTCTGCCCCGGTCTTTAAATCACTCGTATCTGACGTAGCCTCCTTCAGCTTTTGAACTCCGGCTTTCTGCTGTTTAGTCACTGTTTCCAGTGATGTGTACGCCGTTTCTATTGATTTTCTCAACTGCTCATAACCAGCAGCACTCTTCGTATCTCCAGCAACCGTATAGACATCCTCTAACTGTTTCAGGTTGTCAGCAACTTCTTTCAGTCCAGATACAACCTGGTCGTCATAGGTAAAAGAGCTTTCCAGGGTTGTTACACTTTGGTTAATGGTGGAAATCCCATCGGAAACTGCTTTCGTACCATTTTTCAGTTTCGTTACATTTTCCTCTGTTCCCATCTTATCCACAGCTCCGGTGTATGCCGTAAGTCCGCTGTCAAATGTATTAAGCTGGTCCGGCAGTCCTTTTACTGCCTCATAAAGTTTCGTATTTCCCTGAGCAATTTTATCTGCTCCGGCTACATAGGATTTCGCTCCCTTGGAAAGGCTGGTAACGCCATCCGCGTACTCATTCACACCTGACACGAGTTTTTTCCCGCTTTTTGCCAGCGTTCCAATTCCGTTTGTGATTTTTTTCACACCGTCATTGTTATAGGTCTTTGCCGATTTTTTCAGCTCATCCATTTTATCATGGAACAAGGACATACTGTCTGACAAAGTGTCCGTACCATCTACCAATTTGGCTGCTGCATCAGTCAGTTCATCCAATTTATCTTCCAAATCATCCAAGTCCTTTGAATCCTCAAGGTCTACATCATTCAAAAGATTTGAACTGGCGAATGTGAATGTATTTCCCATGGAAAAGTCTGTCACATCTGCCGTCACCGTAAAATCACTCGGAATATCATCACTGTAATCATCTGACAGGTCAAGACTTTCTGCCAGTCCCGGCACACCAAGACCGACAACGACATTGTTTGAGCCGTCATTGATGACACGACCATGGTCAATCTCAATATTCGTAAAATTGTCCGAAGAAAGAATCATTCCGGTGACCATAACAAACGGCGTGTAAATCTCTACCTCTTTTCCATTGATTTTCTTTTTCTGTTTGGATTGGTTGGTGTAAGTGACGTGCATTTTCATTTCACCGCTTTTTCCAACCATATCTTCTGCACTCATTTCCTCTCCATCCAGAGAATATGTGATAGACACGTTTACCGGAAGTTCCTCCGATGATTTTCCCTGATAATAAATATCGTTGTCTGACGTGTTCCACTCCACCGCTTCACCGGATTGGGAAAATTCTTCTTCTCCCTTTACGTTAACAATGTCAGTAAGATTTGAACTATCCGAAATGGTACCGGACATGATGCCTGAATCCTTTAACCAGTCGGATACTGTAATCTCTGTCGTGCTTCCGTCAGCACCTGCCGTAACGTATACCGATTCCTGCTTGCTGACTTTCTTCGCCTCGATAAAGGTGCTGTTACACAACACCAAGCCTACGACTAACGTAGCACTGACACCAGTTCGGGCAACTCTTTTTATACTCTTTCTCATGACAATTCCTCCTATCAATAATCTATTTTTCTCATATCCCATGTTGTCTTGCAGATAATCTTATCAAATACGGTAAGCATTGCCGGCAAGATTACGATTACAACGATTGTACTAATTACAGCACCCCTTGACAATAAGACACAGATTGCTTTAATCATGTCAATATTAGAAGAAACAGTGACACCAAAGGTTGAGGCAAACAGGCACAAACCACTGATAATGATTGATTTAATCGATGACTTGTGTGCAATGGCAATCGCATCCTTCTTACTCTGGCGTCGAACCGTCCTCTCTTTGTGATAACGGTTTGTCATCAAAATCGCATAGTCCACCGTCGCCCCGAGCTGAATCGTTCCGATTACGATACCCGCCACGAACGGAAGGGATTCTCCGGTGTAAAATGGCACCGACATATTCAGGAAAATCGCAAACTCGATAACCGACACCAAAATAATCGGAATACTAATCGACTTAAATGTCAGCATAATAATGATGAAAATCGCAATAACGGACACATAATTTACATTTGCCAAATCGACATCTGTAGTATCCTGCAAATCCTTCATCAACGGCGCCTCACCGATAATCATGGAGTCCGGGCTGTATTTTTTCATGATCTCATTCAGCGATGCCAACTGGGCATTTCCCTCATCCGTAGCGGAACGATAATCCGAACAGATAAATTCCAGCTCATACTCATCACTCGTCAGCATATCTTTATAATCCTGCGGAATCATGTTTTCCGGGAAGTTTGCTCCGACAATTGAATTCATGCCGAGAATCCACTTAACACCGTCCACCTTCTCCATTTCCTGCTGCATATTATTTTTATCTTTTGAATCCAATCCTGTTTTCAGCATGACAACGTGAACGCTGTTCATCTGGAATGTTTCCTCAAGTTTTTGATTCGCCACAGCAGAATCGAGATTTTGCGGCAGACCGGAATCAATATTATAATAAATTTCATAATTTTTATTTCCGTAATAAGCCGGACCAATCAGTATAACAAACAGAGCAATGCCGACCGGCCAGAGTTTGACGATTCTTTTTGACACGCCATCCAGATTCGGAATCAGATTGCGGTGTTTCGTCTTTTCAATCGCACCGTCACAGCAGAGAATCAGTGCCGGAAGGAAGGTCAGGCAGACAATCACGCCAAATACGACGCCCTTCATCATAACCAGCCCCAAATCCATTCCCAGCTTAAATGTCATGAAACAAAGGGCGGCAAACCCGGCAATCGTCGTAACCGAACTGCTTGTGACAGACCGGAACGTATTACTGATAGCGTGTGCCATGGCACGCTGCTTATCTCCCTCATACCTCTCTTTGTTCG
>CAZFHT010000018.1:0-25300 GCA_964518785.1 uncultured Eubacterium sp. | reverse complement strand
AACGGTGTCATCGTTGTGGTGGACGCCTTTGAAGGTGCCATGCCCCAGACGAAGTTCGTTCTGAAAAAAGCACTGGAGCTGTCTCTTCCCGTTGTTGTATGTGTCAACAAAATTGACCGTCCGGAGGCAAGACCGGAGGAGGTCGTAGACGAGATTCTTGAGTTGTTTATCGATTTGGACGCCGACGAGGAACAGCTGGATTGTCCTTTCATCTTCGCCTCTGCCAAAGAAGGCATTGCAAAAACAGATTTATCCGATGAAGGTACGGATATGCAGCCGCTTTTCGACGCTATTATTGATTACATTCCGGCACCGGAGGGTGACCCGGAGGCGGACACGCAGGTTCTAATCAGCACCATTGATTACAATGAATATGTGGGACGTATCGGTATCGGGAAAGTGGACAACGGCTCAATTCGTGTAAATCAGGAGGCTGTTATCGTAAACCATCATGACCCGGACAAATTTGAAAAAGTTAAAATTTCCAAGCTGTATGAGTTTGAGGGCTTGAATCGTGTCGAAGTAGATGAGGCTGGTATCGGCTCTATCGTTGCCATCTCCGGCATTTCCGATATTCACATTGGAGATACGCTCTGCGGACCGGAAAATCCACAGGCGATTCCATTCCAGAAAATATCCGAGCCAACGATTGCCATGCATTTCATGGTAAATGACAGTCCGCTTGCCGGACAAGAGGGGAAATATGTTACCTCCCGCCATCTCCGAGACCGTCTGTACCGTATGCTGAATACTGATGTTTCCCTCCGGGTAGAGGACACCGATACAACCGAGGCATACAAGGTTTCCGGACGAGGCGAGCTGCATCTCTCTGTTCTCATTGAAAATATGCGCCGAGAGGGGTATGAGTTTGCCGTAAGCAAAGCCGAGGTTCTGTATAAAGAAGACGAAAACGGCAAAAAACTTGAGCCAATGGAACGTGCCCTTGTCGATGTGCCGGATGAATTTACCGGCAGTGTCATTGACCGCCTGAGCCAGCGAAAGGGTGAATTGCAGAATATGACGCCGCTGAACGCCGGAACAACCCGTCTGGAATTTATCATTCCATCCCGCGGACTTATCGGTTACCGCGGCGAGTTTATGACCGATACCAAGGGAAATGGCGTTATCAACACCGAATTTGCCGGTTACGGTCCTTTCAAGGGTGAAATTCCTTACCGTAAGCAGGGCTCTCTCATTGCCTTCGAGGCAGGGGAGACGATAACCTACGGACTTTTCAATGCACAGGAACGTGGAACACTTTTTGTCGGTCCCGGCGAAAAAGTCTATGGCGGCATGATTGTGGGCGAACACGCAAAATCTGACGACATTGAAGTTAATGTCTGCAAGAAAAAGAACCTGACCAACACCCGTTCCTCCGGTGCTGACGAGGCACTCCGCCTGACACCGCCGAAAGAACTGAGTCTCGAACAGGCTCTGGATTATATTGATACCGATGAACTTCTTGAGGTCACACCGGAAAATCTCCGTATTCGGAAAAAGATTCTGGATGGAACTGAGCGTTATCGTGCAAAACGAAACGCCGCTAACGCTGAAAAAAGCAAGTGATACAAGTAAGCAAGCACCAGCGTGATGACAAAACTTGTCATCACAAACACAGCCGGATTCATGAAAAACGGCAGTGCTGATTCTTTCATGAGAATCATAGGGATTCTCATGAGGATATAAATTTCAAACAAATGGGTTCCCAGCCAATGAAGTACCGGATGAAATGCCGGTACTTTTTTTGTGATACAAAGCAAAAGCAGACAGTAACTCACCGTCATGACAAGATGCTGCAAAGGGTGTCTGCTGACCAGCTTCAGCACGATTGTCACCGCCAGCGACAACACTGTTATCAGACACCAGCACCCTGTTTTCTCCAGCATACCGTCTAACCATTCTCTCCGGTACGCCACCGCCATGCCGAAAAGATAGGCGGTCAGCGTATTGTACCACCAGCTCTCCTTCCGCCAGTAGAGAATCAAAAATAAAATTCCCGTCAGCACTGCCATCAGCAGCAGGGCAGCCGCCTCTTTTACACCAGAATGTTTCATAAGCCGAAAACTGACCTGAAAACTAAACCATGTAATGAGATAGAGACAAAGAATCACAAAAACGTACCAGTTGCTATTTCCGATATCCTCCCACGCCACCAGTGACAGCAAAAACTCACGCGGCGTAAAGGCGATTCCACAAAACAAGTCCACAACAGCGAAGAGCAGCACCGCCGGAACAAACTGTGCCAGCACCTTGCCCACTCTCCTCTTTGGAATCTCCCGTACATAATCCATTCCCTTCTTCTGTACGGATACGCCCACACCATAGCCGGAATAAAACAAAAACATTGCCACCATCAGTTGTCCAAAAGCCAGTGTGAACTTATGAAAAAAAGAGGGCAACACAATATACGACTGAACATGGTTTAAAAATACGATAAGAATAAATAAACCATTCACAGACGTTGTCGTCCTCTTATCCAAATAATCGTCACCAAGGTATTTACTCACTTTGCACCACCGAATCCCTCTAAGCCCTTTTGATAAATCTGATGATATTTTTCATCAATCTTTTTCCGGTCCCGTTCTTTATCCTCTTCCCGGATTTTATAGGTAGGTACAAGGTCAGCAACCATTTCCTTTATGTTGTCTGTCTCGGAATACACTTCATCATAGAGGTCGTTCAAACGTTCCAGTAACGTTTCCCCATCAAACACAAGCGGTTTTCCAATATGAATCAGTGAATTTTCCGTTTCCTGCAATCCCTCCTCGTCCATCAGCATCTCCTCGTAGAGCTTTTCTCCCGGACGAAGACCGGTATATACAATTTTAATATCCCGTTCCGGCACATAACCGGACAGTTTAATCAATTTCTTTGCCAAATCATCAATCTTTACCGGATTTCCCATATCCAACACAAAAATTTCTCCCCCCTTTGCCAGTGCTCCAGCCTGAATCACAAGAGACACTGCCTCCGGAATTGTCATGAAATACCGGATAATCCGTTTGTCCGTAACAGTAACCGGACCGCCTTCTTCAATCTGCTTTTTGAAAAGAGGAATGACACTGCCATTGCTCCCCAGAACATTGCCAAAGCGGACAGCGACAAAATCCACCGCCGAACGCTTGTTTAATTCCTGCACAATCATCTCACAGACACGCTTTGTCGCCCCCATGATATTGGTCGGATTTACTGCTTTGTCGGTTGAAATCAGCACAAACTTTTTCGCTCCATATTTGTCTGCTGCCAAAGCCGTTTTATACGTTCCAAAAATATTATTCTTCACTGCCTCATTCGGACTGTCCTCCATCAGCGGTACGTGTTTGTGAGCTGCTGCATGGTATACAATGTCCGGGCGGTAATCGGCAAACACCTTGTCGATTCTGCTTGTATTTCTCACCGAGCCAATCAGCACTTCCAGATGGAGGGACGGGTACTCACGAATCAGCTCCTGCTGAATGTCGTAGGCATTATTTTCATAAATGTCAAATATAATAAGCATTTTCGGATGGTTAGCGGCAATCTGGCGGCACAGCTCACTTCCGATGGAGCCGCCCCCGCCGGTAACCAGCACCACCCGGTTGCGGACATAATTAATCACAGAATCCAGATTTATTTTCACCGGCTCTCTTCCGAGCAAATCCTCAATTTCCACCGGGCGTATTTTCTCAATGGCAGCCTCGCCATTTACAAACTGGTACACGCCGGGAACAATTTTCAACTCACTCTCCGTCTGCTGGCAAATCTCAAGTATCTCACTAATCTGCTTTTTGGAGGCACTCGGCATAGCTACAATAATCTCATTGACAGAATGTTCTTGTGCAACCTGAGGAATTAACTCTCTGCTGCCAAGCACTTTTATCCCTTGTATATACGTTCCATGTTTTGACTTATCATCATCAATGATACCACAGATGTGACTGTCCAGATTATCGCTCATTTTCAACTCGCGAATAACGATATTACACGCCTCTCCCGCACCGATAATCAGTGTTGTCCTCATGCCGGTTCCATGACGGTTGGATTTGTACACCAGCCGGATAATTCGATAAGAAAACCGGACAGCCAGTGTAGTCAGAAAAAGCAGCAGCACATACAAAATGAAATACGAACGGGGCATTTTGCGGTATGTTCCGAAAACTGTGAGGAAATGCAGCACACCGGAGATTCCGCTGGCGAGGGCAATATTTATCACCTCATTAATGCCCGCATACTTCCACAGGCTGTTATACAAATGGAACAGCGTAAAAACAATCAGTGTCACCAATGTATTAAAAATCATCGTCTCCTGTAAAGTGGCTACATAACCGAGAGGATAATCGGCAGTGATGCCACTTTTCAAAAAACGGTTTATATTCATATCATATCTCATAAAGAGTGCAAGAAAAGAACAGGCATTGATACACACAATGTCCCACACCACCAGCAAAATCCGGTAAAGCGTTGACATCCGCCCATTTTCAATATACTCTTTTACTTTCTTTGTACGATTCATGAGTCTTCCTCCATTGCTGATAATCCGAAAACTACATTATCAAAGTGAAAAGCCTTTTGTGCAAATACAACGGCTTTCGTACCCTTTAACCCCGACACCATATTATAACGAAAGATATTGAAAAAATCAAGTTTGTATAGTATAATCAAGTCTGCTGTTTAGAAGGCTGCAGGATGTATAGTAAGCAATGCACTATATATAAAACCTATCTATGCGAAAGCCTTGTCGGGAGGAAATTATGAAAAAACCATTATACTATTTTACGGGAATTTATCTTGTTTTATTTACGCTATATAGTCTTGCCACACGCTTTACTCTCACTGCGTGTTTTATGGACGGTGCCATTAACACATGGCTTTATCGTGGAATCCTTGCTGTCGGCTGTATTCTTGCCTTCACAAGAATCCCCGCCCTTCGGGAAAACATCCGAAAAAAAGATACTCTGCTTTTAGCACTTTTCGTGCTAATTCTCTTCATCGGGATATTTCTGAACCGAAACTACGGACTGGCTGACAACTTGTACGGCTTTCTTACTTTTGGATTTGAACTGGTGCTTTTTTACTGGCTCGCCCATTCCCTGACGGAAAAAGACTGGCTGTACTACCTAAAACGCATCGTACTTTTGGGAAGTTTTCTCTGGGACATCGCCTGTGTCGGCTCCATCGCTCTGTACTTGTTTAATATCCGTTACGTCTGTCAGTACGCCTCCGACCATGGCACTGTGCGTCAGGGCATTGTTGACGGACGCCTTTTCGGGCTGTTTACCGACCCGAATTTCGCCGCCTTTACTTCCTTATTACTGATTTATGGTCTCTGGTATGTCATCCGCCACAGCCATTTAAGACTTGTCCGCATTTTTTGTTACGGCAGCATGGCAGTACAGGGAATTTATATTATTATGTCAAATTCCCGCACCGTATATTTGTCTGTAATCGGTTCTGTGCTGTTTTTTGTACTATTTTTATTTTATCAAAAGGGCGAGAAGGCAAAACAACTTGTGCTGCGTGGCATTTTGACACTTCTCTGTCTTGTCGTTCTTCATGTCGCTGTCATGTTTGTTATGCAGACAAGTGCAAAACTGATTACTCCTGACCGTGATACCGAGACGGAACTGCTCCGAAATGACATTGACACAGACAACATTTCCAACAATCGTTTTACCATCTGGACCGCTTACCTGAAACTTTACCGCAAGCAGCCGATTTTCGGTTTTTCCTTCCGCAGTGCTATTCCCTTTGCTGAGAAAAATGAGCCGGACGGTTATTTGGCAGAAACCCGGTATGTCACCCATAACAGCTATCTCTCTTTATTAGTAGAGACTGGTATTCTGGGTTTTCTCGTTATGGCAGTCTTTCTTCTGTCCCTGCTGGTTCGTGTCGTAAAGAGAGTAGGTCGTGAAAAAAAACCAGTGTCCGACACCTTCCTGCTTTTTTCCACTTGGATTCTGTCAACACTGATTTTCTGTCTCTGTTTTCACGATATATTTTTCACATTAAATATGGAAACTATGCTCTTTTGGTGCGGACTTGGTTATCTGAACAAAGAATGCCCCTGACATCATATCAATTCCGAAATCAGTTTTTCCCACTGGCTGAGTATCGCCGTTTTACTAAACTGCTCTGTCCGTCTGCCGCTTTTCTCCGACATTTTCTGACGTTGTCCGTCGTCCGCCAGCAGCCCGGCAATGGTATCTGCCATCTTCTCCACATCATAAGGGGGAATCAGCACACCGTCTTCGCCATCCTCCACAATTTCTCCCGGTCCCGACACAATATCAAAACTGACAATAGGCAGATGATTTGCCTTCGCCTCGATTAACACCAAAGGCAGTCCCTCCCGATAAGAGGTGAGGACGTAAAGGGCGTGTCCCTGATACCGCTTACTCATTTCGTCTGTCACGCCCAGTAACCGCAGCTTTTCATCCAATCCTTTTTCTTTCACTTTTCTCTGAATCTCCTCAAACATATCGCCCTGACCGTAGATGTCCCATACCCAGTCACTTGTTCTCTTATTCAGTTCTTCCGCCACCTGCACCAAAAGGTCATAGCCTTTTTCATGAGAAAAACGCCCCGCCGTAAGCAGCTTTTTTGATGACAAATCGTACTCCCCGGCATCCTGTAGAATTTTATCATCCATCCAGTTATAGATTGTGAGAACTCTTCCCTTTTTGTAATGAAACTTCTCATAGTAAGCGTCCTCACTCTGTTTCGTCAGCACCACCGTCCGATGGGAAAACTTTGAGCCAAGTGTCCTCATCACTCGTGCCGGAATTTCATTCCACTGGTTCATCAGTGCGCCATGGTCACAAAACACCTTTTTACATTTTAACGAGAGCGTCATCATGCTGCCGCACAATCCGGCATAAGCACCGACAAAAAATACAAGCCGGATATCGTGTGCAGTGAGATATTTTCTCAATTTCCTGCCGCCGCGCCAAATCGTCTCCCGAATCCGCCCTGCATAGGGAAGGATTGTCTCACAGCTCACTCTCTCCGAAAAAGAATACGCCCACGTCTCCCTCGCCTGAATCAGACTAATAACGTGAATTTCGTACTTTTTGTCCATGGCATTTACCATATTGGCAAGTACCTGCTGGGAGCCTCCTGTGTCTGACATATCAAAATTTATCATGCCGATTCGTTTCATCGTTTCCTCCATTTTCCTCTGTCTCAACCCATAATCCGATAATACCAGTACAGTATCATTTTCTTATGGTGGCGCATGAAATAAAATAAAATCCGGTCTTTCCTGCCCTCCGGCGTGTAGCTGTCCAGCATTTCCTTTACCGCCGGACAAGAAATCCACTGGTCAATCTTTCTTTTACAGTCCCTCTCCGACAGCCCGGACCTGTGAACAAGAGCAGTCATCTTTGTCTTAATGCCAAAAATATAATTCCGGTACAGCACCGTTTTATCCTGCCGCCCATACTTTTCCGCAAACTCCATCATGCTCTCATGGAGCATTGTCTCAATCTCAAATCCATTCTCCCGATAGCGGTACGCCAGCGATTCATCATTGACATTGTTGTACTCATACACCAAATCCGGTATAACGGCAATCCGTCCGGCAGCATCGTATACCTGCAAATTGAACAGCAAGTCCTCTCCCATCGATAATTCTTCCGGAAAGTGTGCTTTCAGTGTCTCTCTCCGGTACAATTTATTCCATGGTGTGTTCATGCAGTTTCTCTTATAAAAATAATAGTTCTCCAGATGGGCAGCAAATTCTTTTCCGCCCTCATAGACGCCGGACAGCGGTTTTCTCTCCTCTCCCGTCTTCATAATACGGAATCCGGCAATCACCACATCTGCCTGCGTCCTCTCAATTTCTTTCACCAGCGTTTCACACGCCTTTGGCAAAAGGAAATCGTCACTGTCCACAAATTCCAGATATTCCCCCTTGGCGGCACTCATCCCGACATTCCGGGAGTCGGACACCCCTTTATTTTCCTTGTGGATACAACGCACAAAATCGTATGCCTTCTCATATTTTTCAATAATCTCCACCGTTCGGTCTTCCGATGAGCCGTCACAGACAATGACTTCAATCTTTGGATAAGTCTGGTTCACAATGCAGTGAAGGCACAAATCCAAATATTTTTCTGAAAAATAAGTCGGCACTACAATAGATACCAGCCCCTTCTCATACTCACACATCCCCGGTTCTCTCCTTTGGATAATAAATTCCCTTATATTTTGTATAGCTGTTTTCTAAATCAATGCAGACACCATCATGGGACGGCACTCTTTTCTCCTCCGGCGGTAGTTCCATATAGTCACCAAATGCCATGTGAAGGTACGTATCGTAACCTATCGGCAAGGGGAGCATTTCCCCCTCAAATTCTTTATATACCGCAGAGGCAAAAATCTCCTTTGGATACTCATTTACCATGTAATTAAACCGCACACAAAGTTCTGTGATATAGTCACACTCCGAAATAGGATATTTGGTCATATGCCGTTCTGCCAGCATTGCCATCCTGTACCGCCGTTTCCACCCCGGCACGACAGCTAACATCCCCCTGCCAATCCATTCGAGCAGTTTCCCCTTACTGGTAGGCGGCTCCTGATTCACGTAAATCTGGTAAACCAGCCCCCAGAACAACTGAATTTTCCTTCGGATTTTTCCAGAGGGGCACCCGTCCAGCGGCAGCACCTCAAGTCGCACCCCATGAGCCACATCCAAATCCATCTGCCGTTCTTTAATAAACGTTGTATCCTCATCCGTAATGGCGGTCAACTGTGACCGCTGAAAATCATCCGGTCCGGTACGGCTGAGACGGTATTTGCTCTGGTCCATCTCCTGCACCCACAAACGGCACATTTTTTCATAATCCTCCCGGGGCATAAACACGTCAATGTCGTCATCCCATGGGATAAATCCTTTATGACGGATGGCACCGATACAGCCGCCGCCACAGAGATAAAATAATAAATCGTGTCTCTCACAAAAATCTTTAAAAACAAGTGTAATCTCCAAACACTTCTTCTGCAATGCCTTCAAATCCACATCCGGTTTGTCCATACTCTACTTTTCCTCCCTCATGTAGTAAATGCCTTTGTAATCAGTGTACGGTCTGTTTAAATCAAGATACACACAATCATGGTGTGCCACCCGGTCGTCCTCCGGCGGCAGTTGTGTATAATCACCGAAGGTCGTCCTCAAATACGAATCATAGCCGACAGGAATCGGCATAACCCGGTCTTCAAAAGGAACCTCGATATAATCAGCAAACCATCTCTTGTCGTGCCAGTTTTTCATATAACCGGGACCGGAGCAAAGCTCTGTAATTCCTTTGCAGTCTGCAATTTTGTACTTCGTCATCTTTTTCTTCGCCAGCGACCAGATTTTATACCGTATCTTTTTCCCCCGAAAGATTCCAAGTAACACTTTACTCCCTGCCGCCATAAGTCCGCCATGTTTTTCCGGCACCGTCTGGGCACAGAACAAGGAATAAATCAACGCCCACATACACTGAAACCTCCGCTGCCACTTGGAATCCGGATAGCCGTCCAGCGGCAGGATGTCCAGTTGAACCCCATGCACAATGTCCAAATCCTTCTGATACGGTTTAATATACGTCGTGTTCCGATTACGCAGCGTAGCAAAAAGGTTGTGGTCAATGTAGTCCTCTGACTGGACGGACAATGCCAGTTCTTTTCCCGGTTCATAAGACTGCCACAGCCGGATAAATTTTTCGTAATCCTCCCTCGGCATGAAAAAGTCCAAATCATCATCCCATGGGATAAATCCGCCATGTCTCCGGGAGCCGATACAGCCGCCGCCGCAAAGATAGGTGGTGAGGTGGTTCTCTTTGCAAAAATCAAAGAACACGGTCGCCATCTCCAGATTTGTCTGCTGCATGCCCTTTAATTGTTCCTCAGTATATTTGTGTAATTCTTCACTCATGTCTCATCTGCTCCTTTACCCGTTCAACGGATGAACAATTTTTATGCCCTTTTCTCCAAAATGGCATTCTTGCCATGCCAACCCACGTTCCGATTCCGTAACTGACATGAAGAGAAAAAAACAGCAGCGGCAGCAATAACTGAAACCACGATTTTTTCTCTTTCTCTCCCCGGACCGCTATAACTGACATCACCACTGCGAGCAGCCAGTACAGCAGCCACATTGCCCCGGTGAGCCACGAAACCACCGGAAACCATGAGAGTGCAAAGCACCCGAAAAAATGCAGAACCAAAAGCAGTGTAGTCAAAAAAATTCCTCCCACAAATGCCCATGGCACAAAATAATACGGCGACAGGCAGCCGGGACACACGCCTAACGTCAGTCCAATCCAGTAACCATTTCCATATTTCTGCCGCCACATTTTTCGGAGACTGGGGCGAATGTACTGATAGGAAACAATGTCCGGAGACATACTGAGCCGATACCCTTTTCTGCGAATCCGGTAATGAAATTCGTTGTCCTCCGTCCTTCCAAGGTCTTCCCGGAATCCGCCTGCCTTTTCCAGCACCTCCCGGCGGTATGCCCCATGAAAAAAGGACTTCACATAAGCCCATTCCCCTTTCCGCCGAAAAGAGGAAACACTGCTGCCGAACATGGACTCCTCTGCCATAAGCAGCGTCCTGCTCCAAGGAGTTTCACTCTCTGCCAGCGTCGGTCTCACCCCTCCGGACACCATTTCCCCCTTCTGCAGATTTTTCACATTTTCCGATACAAATTCCGGCGGAATATGGCTGTGGGCGTCAATCCGTATCATCACCCCGGTAGTGAAATGTGTCATCGCCTCATTCCACCCGCAGCTCTGTATCCGCCCCGGGTTATCAATCACCTGTATATTTAAAAATTCCCCTGATTGTTCTCTTTGAAAGACTTCCATCTGTTCTTTCGTCTTATCCTCCGAACCGCTGTCCACCAGCACAATCTCCATTTTTTCATGAGGATAGTTCTGATTCCGAATGTCGTTCAATAATCCGGGTAAATAGTTTTCTTCATTATATGCTGTCACGCACACCGAAACATCCATAATGCTCTCCTTTTCTAAACCTCTCCATTATAACAGAAATCCATTTCCCACACAACTCCGCTTTTCTCCTTGAATTCTTGCACCAAAAAGGGTATACTGGTTAAAACAAAAGTTCGAGGGAGAGAAATTTTGAGTAGTTATAAGGATGCAATCGCCATTATCATCCCGGCGCTGGACCCGGACGAGCGAATGGTTTCACTGGTTCGCGAATTGCGTACCTCCGGTTTTGCGAATATTATTTTAGTTGATGATGGGAGTCAGATTGAAAACCGCAAATATTTCAAAAGGTGCAAGGAAGAATACGACTGCACCATTATTCGTCATGTCGTAAATTTCGGAAAAGGAATTGCACTCAAGTCAGCCTTTAATCATATTTTAGAATTTCGCAGTGATTTGGCAGGAGCTGTGACGGTGGACTGCGACGGACAGCACATATTAGCAGACGTTGACACCTGCGCCCGGCTGACCTATGAAAATCCGGATAAACTGATTCTCGGCTGCCGCCAGTTCGATAACACCGGTATTCCATGGCGCAGCCGCTTTGGGAATAAACTGACAAGAAACATGATTCGTCTCTTGTGCGGAATTAAAGTGTCGGACACCCAGACCGGTCTTCGGGGACTGCCTGTATCGTTGATTGCCGAACACTTTGCCAGTACAAAAGGGGAACGCTTTGAATATGAAATGAATATGCTCATTGCCGCAAGGGAAAACCATATTGACATCATGGAATTTCCCATCCGGACCATTTATTTAGAAAATAATGAAAGTTCTCATTTCAACCCATTTCTGGACTCCATCCGGATTTATAAGGTGTTTTTTAAGTTTATGCTCAGCTCCCTGTCCAGCTTTTTAATTGACATCCTTTTCTTCTATGTCCTCGGCTGGATTTTCCGTCCATTTATCTCGGAACATGCTGTGATTTTCGGAAGTTCTCTGCTGCTTTTGGTGCGAACCGTACTGGCTCGTCTCATCAGCTCACTATACAACTTCTTCATGAATAAAAATCAGGTGTTTAAAAACGATTCAAAATCACCACTCATTGTGGTCAAATATTACACTTTGTGCATTGTCCAGATGATTTGTTCGTGGTTACTGGTAAACCATCTCTTCACCTTTATCAGCTATGCCACCATCCGCAAATGTATCATTGATACGATTTTATTCGCCATCAGCTTTCAGATTCAGCGTGAGTGGGTATTTAAAGTTAATAAAAACTAACAGCCTTCGGCATCTTTGTAGATTTGATATAAAGCAGGATTGACTTTTTTCAGATTTACCGGATGCCCTTTTTCATCCAGATAGCAGTGTGAACTTTTTCCGCTGCTGCGCAGCTCTCCCGACACTTTATCCCGAACCTCATAAGAAATAACGAGACGGACACCATTAAATTTTTCAATTTTCGGAAGAATCTGCACCCAGTCCCCAAAATGCGTCATGCCATGGTACTGACATTCCACCGAGACAACCGGGCAGATAATCCCCGTCTCCTCAACCTTTTCATAAGGCAGTCCCACCTGGTCAAGAAAATCCACCCTCGCCTCCTCAAACCACCGTATATAATTAGAATGATGAACAATCCCCATCTTGTCCGTCTCATAATACTGTACTTTATGTTCATATGGTTCTGTTTTCATAGCAGCCTCCCTCTTTCAACAAAATAATATTGAGTAACATTTAATATATAGAACTTTGAACGTGCTTGCACGTCAGTTGCTCTATATATACCATGCAACTCCCGAATCATACAGACTAATCTTACCCCATCCCCCCTTTTTTTGCAATAAAATTTGACTTTTCCCCCTCAAATGGATATAGTATAGAAGAATAGGGGGAACCTAGTATGACAAACCGTTTTCAATATATGTTAAAGCAAAATTTATCATTTTACAAAAATCGAATTCGTTACAAGACACAGAGTTGTTTCACCTCTGTTTCAGATAACATGATTATATTTGAATCGTATGGCGGCACCCGGTATGCAGACAGTGTGCGGGCGATTTATGAGGAGCTGTTAAAGGATGAGAGGTATCGTTCCTTTTATTTTGTGTGGGCATTTTCCCACCCGGAGGACTACCTCTTTTTACTAAACAACCACCACACGATTTTAGTACGCAAAGGCACAAGAGAATATATGCAGTATTATGCCAATGCCCGCTTTTGGATTAACAATGTCACCGTTGCCGATTACCTCAAGCCATCCCGCAGCCAGATTTATATCGAAACGTGGCATGGCACTCCGTTAAAACGGCTTGGCTGTGATATCGAGACGGAATCTGACCCCCGTCAGACAAAACGCCATATGCACAGGAGATACCGTTCAAAGGGGAGAAAAGTTTCTTATTTCCTTTCTCCCTCTGATTATTATACCGAAAAAATCTCCTCTGCCTTTGGTATTCAGGATAATCCCTCTTTTCGTTTTTTGAATACCGGATATCCGAGAAATGATTGTCTGTTCCGCTATACCCCGGAGATGGTAAAAGAATTAAAGTTAAAATACAATCTTCCTTTGGACAAGACCATTCTTTTATACACCCCTACGTGGCGGGACTCCCTTCAGGACGAGGAGGGAAACTTTTCTCTTGACAAAGGAATTGATTTTGAAGAATTCCTGCGTACAATCGGCAAGGACTATATCGTGCTGTACCGCAGCCATCATCAGATTCACAGTCCTCAGCCTCTCCCAGAGTCCGACCAGATTGTGGACGTCAGCTCCGCAGAGGATGCTGAGGAGCTTTACCTTGTCAGTGATATGCTGATTACCGATTACTCCAGCACACTGTTTGATTATGCAAATCTTCATCGTCCCATGATTTTTCATATGTATGACCGACAGGAATACAGCGAAAATATTCGTGGATTTTATCTGTCACCGGACGAGCTGCCGGGACCTGTGACCACGACAACGAGTGAGCTGGCACAAGCAGTTTTGTCGATGAAACAAAATTTTTGTTATGATGAAAATTATGAACAGTTTAACCGCAGATTTAACCAATATGAAGATGGAAACAGTGCAAGTCGCATAGCGGACCGGATTTTAACAATCCCCCCTCACCGACAGTCTGTCTGTGAGAGGTCATCCCGCTACGTAAAAAAAATGGTGAACCGGGCTCATCTTTTGCTGTTGATTTTAAAATATAATGTGATTGGCTTTTTCCGTTCTCATGGTCTGTTTCACAACAACAACAGTCTACGGCTGGAGCAGTTAAAAAACTGCCATGAGGGAGAACGCTGTTTCCTCATTGGCAACGGACCAAGTCTGACCGGAGAAGATTTGGACCTTCTTCAAGACGAATATACTTTCGGCACAAATATGGTGTACAAAATTTTTGATAAAACTCACTGGCGGCCAAGCTACCACTGTGTGTCCGATACCATTTATGCCTCCAAACTGGGATTAGAACTCTCCCAGAAAGTAAAAGCTCCGCTTTTTACGACGGAGAATACCTACCGCCGCATGAAGAACAAACCGATTGATACAACCTACGTACACACACTGCAAAGTGAACGCTACAAAGTGCGGGGCAATATTCAGGCGTACTGCATGGTCAAAGCAACCGTTCTTTCCCTTGCCGCAGAGATGGCATTTCATATGGGATTTAAGGAAATTTACCTTTTGGGAGTAGACTGTACCAATCCCCATGCAAAGGGAGGTCATTTTACTGACAACTACACAACCAAAGAGGTTGCCGAGACAGATATTAACCGTATCAAAACCCGTATGAAAGCAAAGACATTGACTACTGACCAGATTGGCGAACACATCATTGACCGTTCCATGGAGGTTTATTCTTTGCTGGATGAATATGCGAAGAAACACGATATTCACATTTACAACGCAACCCGGGGAGGAAACCTTGAAATCTTCCCGCGTGTACAGTTAGAAGATGTATTAGCACAAAAAAACAGAGGAGATTAATTATGAAAATAATCGGAGTAATTCCTGCCAGATACCAATCCAGCCGTTTTCCCGGCAAGCCTTTAGTCGATATTTGCGGCAAACCGATGATTTACTGGGTTTATCAGCAGGCAAAAAAAGTAAAAGAATTTGATGAAGTCTATGTTGCTACTGATGACGAACGCATTAAAGCCTCCTGCAGCGAGCATAATATGAATGTAATTATGACATCCGACAAACACAAAACCGGTTCTGACCGGGTGGCAGAGGTTGCCACGAAAATAGATGGTGACCTTTTTGTGAACGTGCAGGGGGACGAGCCGGTTATCAACCCGGAAATGATTCGTCAGGTCATATCCATCTTTCTTGAAGATGATTCGGTATACTTTGGCAGCCTGAAAAAAGAGATTACCGACCCGGAAGAAATTCGTGCCACCAGCACCGTCAAAGTAGTGACTGACCAAAACGGTGACGCTATGTATTTTTCCCGTTCTGTCATCCCGTCCAACGTAAAAGACGGCAAACTGGCAAGAGTATTCCGCCACGTTGGAATTTACGCCTACAAAAAAGAGTTTCTCTTGAAATTCACAAAGATGGAACAGACGGAACTGGAACTTGGGGAGGCAATCGAGCCGCTCCGGGCTATGGAACGTGGCTACAAAATCCGGTTAAAAGAAACCCAGTATTCTTCCATCGGCGTGGATTTGCCGGAACACGTAGCACAGGTTGAAAAGGTGATTCGTGGTTCGAAAGAGTGACAAACCACAAAAAAGAAATGAGGTAATTCCATGAAACGTGTAAAGATATTAGATTGTACCTTGCGGGACGGCGGCTATCTGATTGACAGTCAGTTTGGCAACACCGCCATAAAAGGAATCATACAAGGTCTGACAGACAGCGGTGTCGACGTAATCGAATGTGGTTTTCTCAAAGACGAACCCCACCAGAATGGTTCTACCATTTTCAATTATGCCGCACAGTTGCGCTCTTTTTTACCGGAAGACCGCAAGCAGGCATCTTACGTCTGCCTTGCCGACTACAGCCGTTACAACATCGACAATCTTGAGCCCTATGACGGCACTTCCATAGACGGTGTTCGTGCCTGTTTTTTCAAAAATGAGCGTGAGGATGTTATTGAATTCTGCCGTAAAATAAAAGAAAAAGGCTACAAACTTTATGTTCAGCCGGTGGATATTCTCGGCTATACGGATGGGGAGCTGCTGTCTCTCATCCAAGCAGTAAATGATTTAGAACCTTATGCCTTCTCCATCGTAGACACGTTTGGTTCCCTGTACAAAGCAGATTTGCAGAGTATCTTTTACCTTGTACACCATAATCTGTGGAGCAGTTCCAAGATTGGCTTTCACTCTCACAACAACCTACAGATGTCTTTTGCCCTGTCACAGGAATTTATTGAGCTGACACAGGGACTTCGGCAGGTTGTGGTGGACTCCTCCATGGCAGGGATGGGAAGAGGTGCCGGGAATACCAATACCGAACTGGTAATGCAGTACATGAACCGGAAGTTTAACAGCGGCTATGACATTGACGTCGTCCTTGACCTGATTGACAACTATATCGATGGTTTTCATAACCAGTACGAATGGGGTTATTCCATTCCTCATTTTCTTGCCGGTTCTTACAGCGCCCACGTAAATAATATCTCCTACCTCTCAACCAAAGCGGGGATTGCCAGCCGGGACATTAACTTTATTCTGAACCGCCTGGGTGCAACAGACCGGAAACGGTATGATTATGACTTGTTAGAGAAAACGTATTTGGATTACTTGGGAACACTGTGCAATGACAAAGATACGATTGAACTTTTAAAATCCCGCCTCGCAGGAAAAGATATTCTCATTCTCCTTCCGGGACATTCGATTGTCACCCACAAAAAGGAGATTGGTGAGTATTATGAAAAGAAAAAGCCGGTAATCATTAGCGTGAACCTTCTCTCCCATGATTATCCGATTAATTATGCTTATTTCAGCAATAAAAACCGCTATCAGTATTGGCGCAGTGCCACGCATTTTCGTGATTACAAAAAAATCGTCACCTCCAATGTCACCACCACCGAGGAGCCGGACCAGTTCATCATTGACTTCACAAGGCTCGTGAAATGCGGCTGGGAGCAGTTGGACAACTCCGGTATTCTCCTTCTTCGTCTGTTGGATTTACTGAATGTAAGAAGTATCGCCATCGCCGGATTTGACGGATACAGCCACAATACGGAGAATCCGAATTATGTACAAAAGGCGATGGAAAAAACGAGAAATACTCTCAATGCCGAGGAGGCAAATAACGATATCCGAAG
The DNA here is from genome assembly GCA_964518785.1 of uncultured Eubacterium sp. Taxonomy (GTDB): domain Bacteria; phylum Bacillota; class Clostridia; order Lachnospirales; family Lachnospiraceae; genus Eubacterium_F. The sequence goes on along the minus strand of CAZFHT010000018.1, from coordinate 8,106 downwards.
TATGCTGGAGGATTATCTGAACACCAGAAGTCTGGATTGTCCGATTTCCTTCATCACACCGTCACACTTTGAATCTGTTTTAAAAGGAGAACGAAATGTCTAAAAAAATAAGCCTGAATAAAATTCGTCTTTTTGCCATGGATGTCGATGGCACACTGACGGATGGAAAAATTTATATGGGAGAACAGGGAGAGTTGATGAAAGCCTTTGATGTAAAGGATGGACTGGGACTCAAACTCCTAATCAATAACCAAATCATACCCGCCATCATCACCGGACGAACCTCTCAAATCGTGGCAAACCGCTGTAAAGAAATCGGTATCACTGAACTTTATCAGGGCATTCACGACAAAGATACCGTTCTTCTCTCTCTTATGGAAAAATATAATCTAAAGCCGGAAGAAACAGCATATATCGGGGATGACTTAAACGACCTCAGTGCCATAAAAGCAGCCGGTGTTTCCTTCGCCCCTGCTGACTGCGGCAAACAGATTATCCCTTATGTGGATGTCATTCTAAATAAAAAAGCCGGTGACTGCCCGGTGCGGGAAGCCATCGACATGATTTTGGAAAGTAAAGGAGACTATTGTACTAACCTTTAATCCATCACACACATTACCTTTACATAATTTTCCTTCTTATCTCTCATAATCAAAAAGCCTTGTTCAAAGTCCGCAAATGAAAATCTGTGAGAGATAAGCCGGGCGGGAGCGATACGCCGATTTCGCAATTTTTCAAGGACATAATTCCAATCATCCTCTCTGTCATGAAGAAAAGAGGAGTTCCACGTCCCGGTCAAAACTAACTGTTTTCTAAGGATTCTCCAATAAATGTCTTTGTCCAGTTTCATATCCGAGTACGGATTTCCAACAAACATCACCCGCCCCATGGCGGCAGTAGAGGCTATGGCTGTTTTCACTGTTTCGTTTTTTCCGACGCATTCAAAAAACACGTCAACGCCCCTCCCTGATGTGGCTTTCTGAATCCATTGTCCGGCGTCCACCTTAGATGTGTCGCAGTAATTCTCATCTGCAATCCCCAAGTCTTTTGCCTTCTCTCTCTGAAATTCTTTGTTTCCCAGCACCAGTATGTTCGTTATCCCCCTCTCTTGCAAAAACATAAGCAAAAGAAGACCAATCGTTCCAAGACCGCATACCGCAACACAGTCTCCTGCTTTTATGTCCACACGCCTCATGGCGTGAACCGAAACCGCCATAGGCTCCAGCATTGCAGCCTCCTCAAAAGAAACCTGCTCCGGCAAGGCAAGAAGATTTTTCTCCGGCACCTTGACGTATTCAGCAAAACCTCCGTCACATCTGGAACCGAGATAATTATAATTTTCACACAGTTCAAACTGCTGATTCCGGCATGGCTCACAGCTCCCACATGGAATCAACGGAAAAATTCCAACTCTTTTATGTAACCAGCCGGCATCTGTCTGTCCGCCAAGTTCCACCACTTCACCGGAAAATTCATGCCCCGGAATCAATGGATGTACGTGGGCTCCCGTCTTGTAAATACGTGGAATATCCGAGCCGCAAATCCCCGCAGCCTTCACTTTTACCAGCACCTCTCCCGGTCCCGGAACCGGCTTATCCACTTCCTCCTGCATCATTTTTCCAATATCCCATAACACATATGCCTTCATGTTCTCAATTCCTCACATTCTGAAATCGTTCCAAATCTTCTCTGGTCGTAATCTTATAGTTACCTTCATCTCCGGCAATCATCACAACGTCCAATCCTGCCATAACAGCAGGTTCCGAAGAACCGTTAATCGTTTTGATTCGGTCCGGCAGCAACGCCCTGCACGCCTCCAAGTAACTCTCCAGCCGAAATAACTCCGGAGCCTGCCCCGCAAACAGCGTCGCTCTGTCCAAAAGTTCCGTAATACGATTATCCCCTTTACTTATATATACCGTATCTTTCATCGGAAGTGCCGGCATAACACCGTCGTGACCATCTAAGGCAGCAAAACAATCCGATATCTGCCTTGCCGACACCAGTGGTCTCGCTGCATCATGAATCAGCACACAGACATCCTCTCCTCCTAGATTTTGAATCTTGCACAGCCCATTGTAAATGGATAACTGCCTATTCTCCCCCGGCTGGGCAAACCCGCAAAATTTTCTCTGAAAGTCCGGCAGCTTTCCCAATTCTTTTTCAATGTCATTTTCCCATGACGGCTCCGCCACAATCAAAAGCTCATCTATGTTTTCATGTCTCAGCAAAGTTTCCACACAATAAGATATAATCATCCGTTCATTTACCCGAAGATATTGTTTTGGCACATCGCCCCCCAGCCGAGAGCCGACGCCGCCGGATAAAATGAGTGCTATATTCATAGTCCGTTTCCTTTCTCCCGGAAAATCAGTCAAATTTCAGTTCCCGGATGGCTTTTAGTATATCAGAATAAGAACGAGCCTTGCCAAACAGCAAAGTCGTCCCCAGCACAAATCCATTCATCCCCTTCGGAGCAAACTCCTGAATCTTGTCCGCACTGCAGGCGCCATCCCAATAAAGCTGAAAATCCATCTCTTCCCGCATCTCCAACAGATGATTAATCTTATTTCCCACATAAGGAAGGTACATCTGTCCGGCATTGCCGGGATTCACCGACATAACCAGCACTTTTTTTACAATTCGCAGCATCTCCATCACCGTCTCGATACTGGTTCCCGGATTGATGGCAATCCCCGGAATCATTCCTTTGTCGATAATTTTTTGCAGCGTTGTTGATGGGTGATACTCTGCCTCCGGATGAATATAAACGGTATCTCCCTTTCTCAAACTCTGTAAAAACAATTCGATATGTGTATTTGGATGTTCAATCATCAAATGAACATCCAAAGGCTTTTTCGTTGCCTTTGCTATGTATCTCATGTCATTCAAAGACATGGCAAAGTTCGGTACATACCGTCCGTCCATGATATCAATGTGAAAAGAGTCGATTCCTGCCTCCTCCAAGTCACGAACTTCTTTCTCCAAGTTACCAAAGTTGGCGCACATCATCGATGCGGTCAACTCAAAATTTGTATTTTTCTCATTCATCATATATCCTCCTGCGAGTTTCATTTATCCTCTATGTTTTCTTATCCTATTCGTCCATATCTTATGAAACAAAAGTCTTAATGCTAAAAAAACACCGATTCCTGCCAACACTCCCGCACTATCTAACATCACATCCGAAACTTGTCCACTTCTTCCCGACACAAATAACTGGTGAAACTCATCACTGGTAGCATAAAGGGTAGCAAACCCCCACGCCAGCAGTTTCTTATACCGCTTGCACCGAAACCAGTTCACTACCGTCCCCATGCAAAGAAATCCAAGAATCGCATACTCTGTAAAATGTCCCATCTTTCGAATCGGATGTTCAATTTTCTCAACCCACGCTTTCTGCTCCGCCGAATCCCACTTATCAAAATCCGGCACAAATATGTCCGCCACCACCTGACCAACTCCCAGACTCTTCCCTGAAGATTGAGTGGCATCATCCGCTGAAAAAGAGAAAATCACCACCATCCACAGCAGTGTAAAAAGAGGAAAAAGCAATGCAAGCCATCGGTTATTTTTCTTCATCTGACGTTCTCCATTTATCAAAACGCAATTTTAAATTAACCGAAACATCCGAGTCCTTCCACATGGAATCCGACCCCTCTGACAGACTTCCAACAAAACGCAGGGAAGCGAGGTCACCCTGTTCACCAACCGGCAAACGATAAGAATAAACATCTTTATTGCTCCCCTTCTCTAATTTTATCTTTTTCCCACTGTCCGGAGCAACCAAATATAAATCCGCATCTTTCTGAACACCCTGCTCTGATGTTTCTGAATTGATTGACACCTTAACCTCTTCTACAGTAACTTTCACATCCACATTACTGACATTTTGCAGTACAATGTCATCTGAAAAAAGAGATTCTCTGCCACACAGCTTTTGCGGGTCAATATGAATCGTAAACGTATCCGGCATATACACAGCTACCAACTCCGGTTCACCGACAACAACCTCTGTGTCTTCTGTCGTCACATTCCCGGCATTGTCCGTAACTTTCACGCTCACTTCATAGGTGCCGACCTTGTCGAGCGTCAGCGAAAATCCCATCCTTGATGACACAGCGATTCCTTCTGTCAACTGCACCGATTCCTTCTCTTCCAAATCCGTAATCTTGTATTGTTCCCCATTCACCGTACACTCAACCTCAGCAATGCCCGATGTGATATGTCCTGCGTCCGACATGCCCACAGTCATCGTATAAGGTGCCGTACATGTATCATGCTGTGAAAAAGAAACTTTAGGTGCTGTCTCATCTACTAAATAACTCTCTGATACCACATTAGAGACATTTCCAGTTACATCTTTTCCATATACAAGAACATCTCCATAAAATTCCTGTGGCAGCGTAATGCTCGTTTCTTCCATAGATTCTGTGACATACACCATCTTATCACCATAAGCACAAGCCACCTTTTCCAGTGGGTAGTCCCCCTGCTCCGTCTTAATTTTCAGTTCATTTTTGTTTGTGCAGAAAATACGGTTATTCTCATCAGATAAGAGATGTGTGTCCTCTTCTGCCAAGGTCAATTTCGGATACGATACCTGTGCCTGTATCGCAGACTCCGTAACCGTCTGTTCCTCCTGTTGTCCAATGGCAGCAGGCGTCTCAACCAAATCTTCCACCACAATGCTTTGAACAGCAGTTCCACTTGCTGACTGCACAGTCTCCTGCTGCTTTTCCCCCTCGATGGCAGCAGGCGTCTCCGCTAAATCCTCCGCCACACTTTCAACAGCACCTCCACTTACTGCGACTCCATCTGATTCCGTTTTAAACACTTTTTTCTTAATCTGCGACTGTGCTGTCTGTTTCTGGTCATAATTATCCTCAATTTCGCCTCCTACCCCGACAGGATACTGGTAAGAAACCTTCACATCACTCTCTTTTTGTTCCGTTCCATAATCCTCTAAGAGAGCAGATACCAGTTTTGCCGGTTCCGACGAAACATTTTCCTCAACTTTATTTTTTTCCGATGAAAAATTCTGTCCCACCACTTTCGCACTGGATACTTTCTTTTCACTCGTAGAACCCAGCTGCAGTTGGACTTCATTCTGATTTTCTTCCTCCTGAGACACCTCAACTGTATAAACACCGCTGGCATTCGCCTCCGTCTGTCCGGAACTCCAGTGCCATGAACCCATCATAGCAAGCACCACAATCCCCCCGCATAATGACAGTGCAATACCATGTTTCTTCTTACTGGATAACTCACACAAGTTCTTTATCCCTCTCATACCAGCTCACTCTCCTTTTTATGAACATAAATCGAATAACCCGTTACCCCACAAATCAAAGCAATCAATACGCCCCCCGCTGCATAAGCCTGCTGCAAAGGAACATTCGGCCAGCACCAGACAAGAGGTGCCAAAACATCCAGACCGCCCAACACAGAGGATACTTTATTCAGCGTATCAATCCAGATACCGGTCCTCCCCGTCATAACCAACAGTTCTGCCAAAAAATCCACAACCACGTGCAGACGTGCCAAAAGGAACGTAAGCACCAGCAGTACCTGAATCATCGAGCGGCATCTTCCCTCCTCCTCGTGAAAGGATGCCAAAAAAAGAGCCGCCATCATATAAAATATACTCACCCCTGCCAAAAGGACGGCATACTTTCCCGCAATAGCTATCATCCTGTCCAAATCGAGGAACAGAAAGAAAAGCATATTTTCCAGAAAAAGCAATGCACAAGATACCAAAAGCACGATGACCCGTAAAAGGAACTTGCCGCACACAACAGCTCCCCGTCCCACTGACAGTCCCCGCATATATACCGCTGTCTCCAGACGGTCTTCCTCCAAAACGGCATCCGTCAATCCGGACATCATCTCATATATCAAAAAAAATGGATAAACCATCGCAGCGATCTGCCACAAGTTAGCATACAAACAATGATTCCACGATGGCATCGCCAAAAGATTCTTTACAATATCCGGCCATCTCATATATCGGTAATTAAAGCCCGGAACAACAGTGTCCACCACCACAGAAACAATAAAAATCAGGAGAAAAATTGCCATTGTCTTCACAAAAAAACCGAGATAGTGACGCCGATTTCGAACAAAATCCAAATACAAAACAGTTTTCATAACATCCATCCCTCGTAATTCTGAGTTATCTCTTCCTCCATTGACAATTCTTCCACAGAGAAATCGTAACATCCCGATTCACAAATGCGACTGGCAATATCCCGGGCATCCTCTTCCCAATATAAAAAGCGCACCTTATTCAATCCCCTTGATATAATCTTTAGTTTATCCGGATTCATCGAAGCCGGTGTCCCCCCCTCCAGCGTAATCACTTTAGCCGGATGCGGAAGTGTCCCCTGAGAAAAACTCAATGGTTTCTCATCTTTTTCAAAAAACAAATACCGGTCACAAGGAATCCCGATATCCTCATAACATTCTGACACCAATACAACCGCCATTCCTTCCTGCTGCTGTTTAAAAATCTCTCTCCACAGCATAAGGTAAGCTCTTTTTCCAAGCATATCCGACGGTTTGTCCAGCAATAAAAGTCTCGGCTTGCGGGCCAGAGCCTGAATCATGGCTACCAGCCGGTTTTGTTCAAAGGTCATTTCTAAAAAATTCGTCGAAACATCGATGCCAAACAGTTCACACAAGCGTTCTGCCTCCCCCGCAGTCTCACGAGACACAGCATAAGCCATCCCCCGAAGATAATCCTTTACTTTCAGATTGCGATAGCAAATAATATCATCCGGTACATATTGAACCCATCGGCTCATATCCTTTTTTTTGTGCGGAATACACGGATACTCAATGACACCGTGCTTTAGCTTACGCAAACCTGCCATCCCTTGCAGCAGACGTCCCGCCAGAGCATCCTCCGATATGAGGGCGGTAACACAAGACTCTTGTGCCTGCAGTTCAAACTGCCTTACTTCATCCTGAACAAAACATACACACGAATCTTTCACAGAACACCGCCTCCTCTCAATTTTACCTACGATTTTATTGTAACAAACTTCCTTTTGCAATACAACTCTTTTTCCAAATCTCTCTAGTCTCTTTACTCAAATTTATCCATAACTTGACAGTAATTAAAAAATTTTTTATACTATGTTATGTCGGTTTTTACCGCTGATATTCAGGTGAAAATAAAACCCAGGAGGAAATCATGAAAAAAAATACCATTCTTAATCTGGAACAAGTAAAGGAGATTGAAAAAACTTATCCAACTCCTTTTCATATTTATGACGAGAAAGCCATTCGTGAAAATGCAAGAGCTTTAAAAGATGCATTTTCATGGAACAAAGGCTATCGTGAATATTTTGCCGTAAAGGCAACACCAAATCCTTTTATTTTAAAAATTTTGCAGGAAGAGGGCTGTGGTGTGGACTGCTCTTCTCTCACTGAGCTGATGTTGTCCGAAGCCCTTGGATTCAAAGGAACAGACATTATGTTTTCTTCGAATGTTACACCATTAAAAGAGTACAAAAAGGCGGATGAGCTGGGTGCTTACATCAATTTGGATGACTACACCCACATTGATTTTCTGTCGGATGGCGTTGGCATACCAGAAACAATCTGCTGCCGTTACAATCCCGGCGGTACCTTTGAATTAGGCACTGACATTATGGACAATCCCGGTGAGTCTAAATATGGTTTCACAAAAGAGCAGATGATTGACGGTTACAAAAAATTAATGCAGCTTGGTGCTAAAAACTTCGGTATCCACTCTTTCCTTGCCAGCAACACCGTCAGCAATGATTACTACCCTACGCTTGCCGGAATTTTGTTTGAATTGGCTGTAGAATTAAAGGAAAAGACCGGAGCAAATATTCAGTTTATCAATCTTTCCGGTGGTGTCGGAATCCCATACACACCGGACAAAGAGCCAAATGATATCAAAATCATCGGAGAGGGCGTTCGAAAAAAATTCGAAGAAATTCTCGTTCCTGCCGGACTTGGTGATGTGGCAATCTTTACAGAACTGGGACGCTTTATGTTAGGACCTTACGGTCAGTTAGTGACAAAGTGTATCCATCAAAAACATATTTACAAGGAGTATGTCGGACTGAACAC